>NZ_PQNZ01000016.1:0-14461 GCF_004138385.1 Candidatus Nanosynsacchari sp. TM7_ANC_38.39_G1_1
AATAATTCTTACGAATGGGACACAGGAAATGTCACCAGTCTGGCGACCTTACAGCGATCGTATCAAATTACCACAAACACAAAAGATTAACCTATAATAAAGCCATGAAATATAAAAATCGCCGCAACAACTTATATATCGGCAAGGCGTTTTACCTGGATACCGAGAGTAAAGAAATAATCGCTTCGGGCTACGGCCAGTTTGATATGGCAAATTCCAAATTAACTGCATCAATAACATTCTTGACGTCTGGAAAATTTGACAAAGTACTGATTATTATCAAATCCAGAAATGACTGCATCGCGCCGTTTGTATTTTACAATAAGACTCTCATCCAAGGCGCGCCAGAAAATATCGCGTACAATATTCGTGCCTATTTGCACTGGCAATCTACCAAGATGGATGGTTTGACTATACCTTTGCGCAAATATTCGAGCGCTCATATCACCACGCTCGCCCAACACGCACCAGACAACTTAGGTTTTCAATCGCACGCTGCTGGCATGTCCAGCCAGCTCATCAAACGCGCCGTCTCGACGAAGTTGGATTCTTCCATTCACTGCGGTGTACGCGCGTCAATTTTCGCCGGATACGCCACCAAAATTAATTCCAGCCAAGTCCGCGGTGAACCGCCCATCCAGCTCGAATCGCAGTTGCGATACAGCTTCACCTGCCAAAAATACTCTTTTTCGTTTAATAATTTAGGCAATATCCTACTAGCTTTTCAGCTGTATTGGATTAGCTTTTTCGACTCAATAGACTGCACGATTGATTCAATACAGCTTGGCGATGATGTTTGTTTATATTTAGCTAATCCTCATTTGTATGCCCTATCAACCAGTTCGCCATCCTATCGCTCAATCCCGCGCATTCAGTCACAGATGCACGCTGATAATTTAGCCAAGATGGTTTACTTTTTTCTGAATCCTGGTCATCATAAAAAACTTGGTTCGTCGAGCAAAATTGGACTGGCATTCTCGCGGCTGATTGATTACCGCTTTCGTAACAGTTCCAACGCTGTACATATGAACATTACCAGCCTAATTTTCGCGTTACAAAGTTTCGCCGAAGCGATCGCCGAACGTGAAATTCGCCGACAAAATCGTAGCGCCAAACAGCAGACCATTCATAACATCCAAAAAGTTTTAGCAGCGATTAAATCAATTGAGTCTGAATTAGCGGACGATGTCCGCGATTTTTATTTGCGCCCAGAAAAAGATATTTATAAGTTAATTGCTCGCCCGACATTTATGCAGTCACTGCAAATCGCCCTAGCTAAGTTTAATATTGATATCGCCGACTACCAGCCAATGTTAAAATCAATCGACAGCGCCCGCCGGCAAATTGTTCACAGCGAAGGATACAGTGTTGAGTTTTTACTCAATCTACTGACTTATACTATCGTCCAGATGGAGTCAGACAATAAGCTTTCGCGTCCAGGCGGAATCATCCGTAAAGATAGCGACGTTGATAAATTATATCAGCTACTACGGCGCATGACGGTGCGTTATTTTAATAGCGCGTCAGAAATATAAATAAGTTGCGCTATCCATGCTGCGCGCCAAATATTATTTCACCTCACCTTCAAACTCTCATCCGCCTTAGTCATCAGCGGGTCGAGGAAGAATTCAATGATGCGGCGCTGGCCGGTGGTGATTTCGGCGGAGACGCTCATGCCTGGCAGCAATTTGAGTTGATTTTGCTTGGAGCTTTTGTCGTCATTCAATTTGATTTTAGCTTTATAAATGAGACCTTTCTTATCATCCTGAATAGCATCAGGGCTAATATTTTCAACCGCCCCCTCCAGGTAGCCGTAACGCTGGAATGGATAAGTAGCGACTTTAACGACCACGCGCTGGCCAGGTTTAACAAAGCCGACATCTTGATTGTCCAGCGCCGCATCAACGTAGAGTGGCACTTTTTCTGGCACAATTTGCGCCAGCTGCTGCCCAGCGTTGACCACACCGCCAATTGTTTTCACCGTTAGCGACAGCACCGTACCATCGACAGGCGCAGTGATGGTAGTCTGTGCTAAAATTTGCTTGGCCTTTACTAGATTATTTTCCAGTTCAATGATTCTCTTTTCTGCTGTGATGATTTGGTTACTAAAAGCACTGTTGGTTTCGGCAGTTTGGGTTTGCGATTGATTTTGCGCCTGAGTGAGCGCCGACTGCGATTGCAGCAGTTGCTGATTTTGACCAAGCACGGCACTATCAGCGCTAGTGATTCGCTGATCAATATTACTCAGTTCATTCTGTAGGCGTAGCTTGTCGACAGGATTGGCGTTTGGCAATTGCTTTTCAATCTCGGCTTTGCGATTTTTAAGATTTTGCGCGTTGGTTTCCAGCTGGTTTTTCGCTTGCTGATTAAATTGTAATTGTTGCTGGTAGTTAGAAATCGTACCATTTACAGCTTGCTGCCTGGCCGCAGAAAGTGCGGTTTGCGAACTGGCAAATTGCCGCAACATGGCTTTAGTATCATCTGGCAAATCTGCATTGTTGATGATCTCATCAGTGTTGCCGCCAACAGCTAGCCGCCGCAAAATATCGCGCTCGACTCGCGCCGCGTTAAGGCTTTGGTTGGCGGTAGCAACATCTTTTTCGGCAGTGGTTTTATCAAGCGCCAACAAAGTTTCGCCTTTTTTAACGCACTGGCCTTCATGCACATTAATATTTGTCACCACGCCAGAAACCGCCGGCTGGATAACCTTAGTGCTACCTTCAGTAGAGATTTTACCATTAGCTACCGCAACGATATCAATCCTGCCAAAGTATGACCACGCTAACGCCACAATCAACAACAATGCAACCAACCAAACTACCAACGCTCCCAACGGTGCCGCTGGCGTTTCAACGATCTCCTCCGCCGCTGGCAAAAATTCATACTGCAACCGGTCGCGTTTTAGCCAACTCATACTTCGTCTCCTGATTGTTGCCGATGCAGATATGCATACAAACCGTTCTTTTTCAGTAGCACCGCCGGCGTACCATATTCAACCAATTGGCCGCGATCAATTGCCATGATTTTATCGACCGACTTGAGCGTTGACAAACGATGCGCGATGATAATAACCGTTCGGCCAGCCGTAATCTGCTTTAGATTTCGCTGAATAATATTTTCCGATTCATAATCAAGCGCTGATGTCGCTTCGTCAAAAATCAGGATTTTAGGGTCATGTAGCAACGCCCGGGCGATAGCGATGCGCTGCTTTTGCCCGCCGCTCAAGCCCTCGCCTTTTTCGCCAACCATCGTGTCGTAACCATTTGGCAATTCGGTAATAAACTCATGCGCGCCAGCAATTTTCGCCACCCTTACGATATCGTCCATGCTACTACTCGGCACATGCACGGCGATGTTATCGCGCACGCTGGCATTAAACAAAAAGTTTTCTTGCAAAACCACACCGATTTGCCGGCGTAACCAGCTCGGATCGGTAGTAGTAATATCGACACTATCAATCAAAATCTTGCCTGATTCTGGCACATACAATCGTTGCAATAATTTAGAAATCGTGCTTTTACCCGAACCGCTGCGCCCAACCACGCCGACCACCGTGCCAGGACGAATGCCAAACGATACGTCACGAATAACTTCCGGACTATCTGGTGCATAACGAAAACGCACGTGTTCGAACCGCACATCACCAGTAATACTTGGCAGACGCGACTTGCTTGGATCAAGCGTCGGCTCCGGCTTGGTGTTGAAAATATCACCCAACCGCTTCATGGAAATACCTGTTTGTTGAAAATCTTGCCATGATTGCACGAGGCGCAGTACTGGGCCGCTCACTCGACCGCTCAGCATTCGAAAAGCAATCAGTCCGCCGATAGTCAAGCTGCCCGCCATCACCATATGCGCGCCAAACCATAAAATAGCAATGTCGAAAATCTTTTGAATGAGTTGACCGAGCGCGCCAGCATTGCCTGACAGTAAATTAGTTTTATAACTAGCGCGAACATAATTACTCAACCGGCCTTCCCAATTTTTCTGCAGTTGTGGTTCCAGCGCGAACGATTTGATGGTCTGTGCGCCAGTAATCGACTCAACCAAATATGATTGAGATTCGGCGCCAGTGTTAAATTTTTCATCCAAACGCTGGCGAAGCAGCGGCGTGATTATCCAAGACAAAATCGCAAATACCGGCAGGCTGCCCAATACCACCCACGTCAATGTTGTGCTATAAAACAACATGACGATGATATAAACAAACATAAAACTGATGTCGATCAGCGCGGTCATCGGCGTGCCAGTCAAAAAAGCCCGAATTCGTTCCAGCTCCAATACCCGCGCCGTGGTGTCGCCAACTCGACGAGTTTCAAAATACCGCAGCGGCAAAGCAAATAAGTGCCGAAACAGCCGCGAACTCAAAATTACATCAATTCGGCTGGTGGTGTGCGTGAAAATATAATTGCGAGCGATGCCGAGCATCCCCTCAAACAGCGCGATAATTACCAGCCCGCCAACAATGACGTCAAGCGTCGAGACGCTGTGATGTGCGAGAGCTTTATCGATGACAACCTGCGTCAGAATTGGCGTAAAAATACCAATAATCTGCACCACCAGCGCCGCCAGCAAGACTTGCAGCAATGGTTTTTTATATTTGATAATCGTCGGAATAAACCACTTGAGATTGAATTTTCTGTCCGCCTCTTTCCAGAAACGCTGCGTAAATAGTACTACGCGGCCAGTCCATTTGTCCTGAAAGTCCTCAGCCGACATCACCTGCGGCGGCCCGCCATTTGGCGGTAGAATGAGGAATTTACTGTTGATATTTCTACCAGAACCTTTAATTTTGCGGCGACTGTCATTCTTAGTATCAGCAAGTTGCGCCACCATATCATCCTCGGCAATTTGCGCCAACACCACAAACTTTTCATCCTTCATACCAACGATCAGCGGCAATGGCAACTTCGCTAATTGCTTAAAATTAACCGTAGACGCCCGCGCCTTCAATTTGAGCGAACGCGCCGCCCATAGCATATCCGATTCACTCATACCCACACGCGGATCAATCGCTAACGCGTGAGCAATCTGCTCTGGGTCGGCAGGAATACCATGAAACTGAGCGATGGCCGTGAAACAATACAGACCAGGATCTAACTTGCCGCCAGACTTTTTATTTGCCAAATCATCATGTAATTTTTCACGATTCTTTGATGCAGATTTAACACTAGCGTGCTTTTTAACCGGCGGCGCCTGACTATCTTTATCTGGTTTTTCTCGTTTACTAACCATTCTTTCCTCTGATTAATGACTATATCAGAGGAAATTATCGACTCAAAGCTTAAACAATTACATCTCGCTCTTAGCAAAACATATCAAACCAGCCACGATGCACGGTATGCCAGCGCAAAGAAAGGCTAGCAACGCGTAGTTAAATATGGCACTACCGCCAAAACCACTGTCTGGACCAACCATTATCTGCGATACCGCGAAAGAAATTGCGATAGCTATGGCTAATGGGATGCTAAAAAGGCCAAAACCAATTCGCTGCAGCCGCAAGCCGCGCTCTTGCTGTTTATGTTGTGTTTTTGACAATGAAGATACTGGAAGAGGCTCCCAATACAACCGATCCGGAAGTCGTAGCAATCGCCACAAATATAACAAGCCAACAGCAGCCACAACGAACAACCCCAGAAGTACCCAAGGCGATGTAAGCAATTTCGCGATATAAACAATATCGTATGCATGCAATAATGTAGCAGCCGCTGCTAATGTATTAAAAATCACGGCAAATACAGGCAAAAGTAGTATCACGCTCAGCGCAGTAATACGCTGACGGTAGCGATCCACGCGCCGGTATTGTTTCAAAACGACAACGCCTTCTACAAACAATAAAGCAATAAATGATAAATAAGCTACAAACAAAGGCGGTACAAAAAACAACGGAATAACAAGAAATGGGTTTGCTAGCAAACCCACCATCACTGCGCCAAACAGCAACATACCAACCGCTTGGCTAACTATGATGGCTTCATTTTTAACGTTTCGTTCCGGCAGATGCTTATTAGGCTTTTCGTGTTCAGCAGATGATGCTTTTAAATTTGCCATAGTTATTTTATTTTAGCATGTATTGTTGACCTTATGCTATTTATCAGCATCAAAGAACTGGCGCGCTCGCTCAGTCTTTGGATGATCCATTACTTGTTTAGGTGGACCGTCTTCAATGATGTCGCCTTTGTCAAGGAAAATCATCCGTGTGCCAACTTCACGGGCAAAGCTCATTTCATGCGTGACGATCACCATGGTCATGCCCTGCTTAGCCAAATCGCGCATCACGTCAAGCACCTCGCCAATCATTTCTGGGTCAAGCGCGCTAGTCGGCTCATCAAACAACATAACTTCTGGCTCCATAGCGAGCGCTCGAGCGATAGCCACTCGCTGCCGCTGGCCGCCCGACAGATGCTGCGGATATTCGTTGGCTTTGTTAGCTAAACCAACCTGCTCAAGCAGCTCTTTGGCTCGCCGATTCGCTTTACGATCCGATACTTTGCGTAGTTTCTTAGGCGCTAATTTGATATTATCTAGCACTGTCATATTAGGGAATAAATTAAATTGCTGAAACACCATACCGATACGCTGGCGGATTTTATTAATATTAACGTGCGGTTGAGTGATGTCAACGTCATCAACAAAAACCGATCCATAAGTGGGTTTTTCAAGTAAATTCAAACATCTTAGCAGCGTCGATTTACCCGAGCCGCTCGACCCGACAATCACTAGTACTTCACCGTCCTCAATCGTCAAATCAATCCCGCGCAGCACGTGGTTGGATCCAAAATATTTGCGCAGGTTACGCGTCCTGATCATCAGCTTGCACTCCCTTCTCGAAACGCCGCATCACTTTCGTAAAGATAACCGTCAACGCTAAATACATCACCGCCGCCGCAAACAACGACTGGAATGCTGTCGCTGTCAACGAGCGGATATCGTCAGCGCCACGCATAATATCACCCAAGCCAATCCAGCCGACCACCGACGTTTCCTTAAGCATAGCAATGCACTCGCTAATCAACGCTGGCAGCGAATTTTTCATCGCTTGCGGTAGAATAACGTAGCGCATCGCCTGCGGATAACTCAAACCAAGCGAGCGCGCTGCCTCTAGCTGTCCGTTATCAATACTCTCTATGCCGCCACGAATGATTTCCGCCACATAAGCACCACTATTAATACCAAAGGCGATTGCCGCCACGAAAATTTTCGGCATGAAACGGTACGATCCAAACACTACATAATACATAATAAGCAGCTGCACCAACAGTGGTGTACCACGAATGATTTCAACGTACAAACGTCCAAGACCAGCCACCGGATTCCACCTAGCCAAACGCTTCAGCTGCGGAAAGCGCCCTAGCCAACTAAACGGACGGATTTTTGACACCCGCATCAGCGCGATAATTATGCCGATAATTACACCTAATGCCACCGATAATACTGTCAAAACCAATGTTACTTCTAGTCCGTGCCACAGATAAACCCAGCGCCCGTCACCAAAAATCACTTCGCCAAAATTCATGGTGCCTGCTCCTTCGCCGTGCCAAAGTATTTCTGCAACAACGCTTGGTAACGACCGTCGGCTTTCATATTGGCAATCGTTTTGTTGGCATGCTCGGCCAGTTCGGTATTGCCTTTTTTGAAAGCGATCGCGTAGCTTTCGCTGCTCAGCGGCGTGTTGATAATTTTGAGCGAAGGAAACCCAGAGACGTACTGCTTAGCCGGCGCATCGTCAATCACCGCTGCGTCAACTTTGCCAGCCGCTAATTCTTGCAAAGCATTCGGCGCTGCCGGGAATTGCACGACTTGCGCTCCCTTAATTTTAGAAGCTGCCTGGTCGCCCGTCGTACCGAGCTGCACAGCAATTTTTTTGTGTTCTAATTGATACTTATTCGCTATCTTGCTATTTTTGGGTACAATTATTCGCTGTGATGCCTGGTAGTACGGATCCGAAAACAGCGCGTTCTTCTCGCGCTCCGAGGTCACCGACATACCGGCCACAGCCATATCGATTTGCCCGCTCTCAAGCGCCGGCAACAAGCCATCAAACGACATATCCTCGATTTTTAGCTCTTTGCCCATGTCTTTGGCAATAGCTTGCGCCAATTCGACATCAAAGCCAACCACCTGGCCGCCATCTTTATACTCAAAAGGTTTAAATGTCGCGTTTGTGCCCATGACTAGCACGTTGGTATCGTTGGAGATGCTACTGTCGCGCTGCAGTATATCATACAGCATCCAGCTAATCATCGCTAAAAAGGCCGCTACAAACAGGCAAGTCGCCATTTTTCGCAGTGCTTTTGCCCTCTTCATAACTTATAGTATACGCGCATCAAACTAAAAGCGTAAGAGTTTTATCGAATTTTATAAGAAAAAGCGTCCCAGCCGCCAACTGAAACGCTTTTCATTAAATTACTCTCCGCGAGGAAAATTACTCGGTTTGGTTAGCCTCCGCCCGCGTCAGCTTGTCGACCATCGGCAAAATCAAGTAGATACCGATGATGGCCGTCAGTAGCCCAAGACCAACGATGGCAAAGTAGGTTGGTGTTAACACCGGCTTCAGCGTCGTCGAGAACATTTTCGTAAATACCGCCCCCGTCCAAACACCAATACTGCACGATAGAAGAGAAGTAATCAGCAGTGGCGCCACCGACTCAACCATCACCAAGCGTTTCAGTTGAATGAGGCGCATACCGCCCAGCCGCAAAGTATACAGCGAGCGCCGGCGCTCCATCAGCCCGCCAATCGTCGAAACAATCAAGCTTGCAACCGCCACGAACAGCGTCACGCCGATGCCGACATAAGCCAAATCAGCTAACTCGCGAATTGACGGATTGATATGCGGCTGTTTGGCCCATCTTCCGCTAACCACGAAGTTAAAATCGTACTTATTGGCATTGGTCGCTACCAATGTTCGCAATTTATCAATGTCGTTTTCGTGCTTGACCGTTACTAAATATTCTTTGCCGCCGTCAGTAGCGATTTGTTTATCAACCAGCTTAACGTTTTTAACAACCGGCTCTTCAAAGTTCAGCAGCGCGAATTGATCTGGACTAGCATCACTCGGACAAACATGCTCAGTATAGTTCGCCAAATCGCGGCAGCGAATAGCACTACCCTTTTCCTGCGGATAAATCACTGCCACCGAGCTAATATACGGCTGTTGAGCTAGCTTTTGCGCCATGTCATCAGGCAGCGAATGGCTAGATATCATTGCTGTTCCAGCCTTCAGCTGCGAATAGCCATTATCCTTAACTGTTTGAGCGTTCAAGCCCTCAATACCGCTAGTTGCCGTCAAGTAAAAACTGCCAGCAAACAGCGCCAACACCACGCCGCTAACACTGCGAAAAACCGTTGGCGAGTGCACCGCCGTACGCTTGCCAGCAATCAACGCCGAAGCATTATTCGACCAGCGCGCCAACAACAGCGCAATCTTATTAGTCAGCCAGCTACCTGCCAAAATCAGCCCGAACATAATCAGCATCAGCGCCGACGTCATTAGTATTAACGGCAAAGCTGACTCCTTATTATCATTCAACCAGTCCATGCCCAGTTTGGAAGACATCCAGGCGAAAATCGCGATACCAATCGCTGGCACGAACACTCGCCACATCCGCAATTTTTTAACTTTTTCAACCGACCGCGACACGCCCAGCGGCGAAATTTGCGCCCGCCGCATTCGCCGCCAATTGACAAATATCGTCAGTCCCAGCGTCAGAACGATAATTAATGTGTATTGCGTGATGCTCAGTTTCAAGTCGCTTGGCCACATACCTTCGCCGTTCATTTTGAAATTAAGCAGCGGCGCTTGCCATAGCCAAAATATCGTCAAGCCAATCAGCACACCGACCGTCGACGCCAAAAACGACTCCAGCATCAGCACTCGCGCTACCTGTTTTTTAGTAGCGCCAATCAGCCGCAGCGCCGCATAGCGTTTTTCGCGCTGAGCAGCACCTAATTGCGTCGCTACCGACACGAAAATTACCACTGGGAATAGCAAGATTGTCGCGCCGACACCCAGAATCATCACGGAAAAAGGATCAAAGGATACCGTCTTTTTACCTTCTTTGTCCGTCTTGTAAATATCCGCAAACGCTGATGGCTGCTGGCGTGATTTTGCCAAAGTATCAGCTTGCGCCACCTCCTGGCTATCAATGCCGCGCACCATCATCAGCGTATCTGGCGTCTCGACATACTCGTCAGGAATTAGGCCCAAATACTTAGTGTTCTTGCCAAACCGCGCCAAAATATTATCCTCAGGATAATCAGCAACTAACTCTGCTAGCGCTCTCGACAGATAATATTCGCCCGGACGCGGCGTTTTCATCTTGGCAAACTGCGGCGACTTGTCCGTGCCGTACATCGAATAAACACTGATCGATTGATCGCGCCACTTCGACGTATTGCCTGGCTGCCATGCCATAACCTTCAATGGATCGACGCCTTTGACTGGTTTTTGTGAATCCGTATTATTACTTGCATCAGCGGCGATACTGCCAATGACTACGCGGTTCGAGCGACCCAACAGTCCGTTGGTGCCAGCCACGAAATAACACACCAGCATAATCCCTAGCGCTACTGCTGCCGCTGTTAAGCCTAAACGCACTACTGACTGGCGGCCAGATTTTTTGAGTAACATCCAGCTAACACTCATTTGGTAGTCCTCGCACTGGCTTTGTTAAGATTTGGCTGGGTATTCTGCGCCATATTCACCGCTGCATCCGCGCCGGAAATTTGCCCATCGCGCACGATAATTTCCCGGTCGGCATAGGCGGCAATTGTCGGCTCGTGCGTTACCATGATGACTGTTGTGCCATGCTCTTTGGCGGTTTTAATGAATAGCTCCATAACTCTCTCTGAATTCAGACTGTCCAGCGAACCAGTCGGCTCATCAGCGAACAGCACTTTTGGCTCAATCACCATGGCCCGGGCGATCGCCACCCGCTGCATTTGTCCGCCCGATAATTCACCGAGCATACTGTCAGCTTTACTCGCCAGCTCAACCTTATTCAGCCATGTTTTCGCCTGCTGATAGGCTTCTTTACGCTTGACACCGTTCAGTAGCAGCGGCAGCGCCACATTGTCCAACGCCGTTAGCTCCGGCACCAGCTGTCCAAACTGAAAGACAAAACCAAAGCTGGTGCGCCGTAAAATACTGCGCTGATCATCGCTCAGTTTGTCAATCCGCCGTCCGTCGAAATCAATCTCACCGCTATCAACCTTGGTAATCGCCGCCAAGCTATGCAGCAGCGTCGACTTACCAGAACCTGACGGACCCATAATCGCCAGCACTTCGCCCGCCTCGACATCCAGGCTGACGCCGCGCAGCGCGTGCGTTTGCCCAAACGACTTCTTAATATTTTTAGCGCTAATTATTGGTTTGCTCATGCAAAATTTCCTCCTTTAGCCGCGTTAACCGCGAAATAGTTAATTCAATCCAGCGCAAATCCGCCTCCAAATGATACAAAGCATGGTCGATCAGCAGCATGTCCGACAAGCTACTATCGCGCCGCTGAGCTGTCAGCTCGCGCATCCGCTGAATATGCGCCTGCCGTTGGTTATCCAGATACGGTGACGCATCGCCGTCTTTCAAAATGGCCAGCACCGCTTTAATGTACATCGTTGCTTGTAGTTGCGGCGACGGCGCCTCTGGTGATTCCAGCCACGCTTGCAAATCCTGCTTGCCCTCATCGGTAATTTCATACCGAACCCGATCCGGCCCGCCCGATTCGCTGGTATCGGCAATCTCTTTGACCTTGTTATCGCGTTTGAGCCGCGCCAAAGTTGAATATATCTGACCAGTTAAAATTGGCTTATCTTTGCCAAAATAACCGTCATATTTTTTCTTCAACTCATAGCCGTAATTTGACTCTTCCGCTAAAAAACCTAACAGTGTATATTGAACGCTCATACTCTTACTATACACCCAGTGTTTAGTTATTGCAAGAGTTTTATACACTCAGTGTATAGTTTATCTTGGCAACCAACTCTCCACCCTCTTGCCGTACGTTTTACCCCATCACAACCACCTCATTCCGTAGCCCACCGCCCAAACGCGAGTAAACTGCACCAGAATGCATACTATTATGCAATTTTGACGTATAATGGATGCATGGTTCAATTTTGCCGAGTATACAACAAACAGCAGTCCATCAAGTCAGCCATGATGGGCGTTGGTAAAATTCTCAGCTTACCACCCTACTTGCTACTGGCAATTGTCTTGTTTGTGCTGTTTGCGCTTATTATTTTCTTTGCCATCAACGCCAATTTTTACGGCCCACTGATGATGTCGCGGTTGCCAATACTAGACAAAATATCCCTTATCGGAACCATGTTCATTGATATATTCAACCAAGGTTTCAGCTCACTAAATGGCGCATTACTCCTTGTGGTGTCACTCCTCCAAGGACTGTCAATCACCGTCGTCATTTTCACTGCCAAGAAAAATAAACGCAATGAACAGTCGGTCACCAGACAAGTCGGACTCAGCGGCTTGGCCTCTATGGCTGCTGCCATCGGCCTGGGCTGCGTTCCCTGCGGCACCTCACTCATCCTACCGCTCGTAGCTGTATTCTTCTCAGGCGCTGCCGCCGCCACTGCCGCCACCGTCGCTGGCACCATCGTCCTGATGTTAGCCCTACTGTTAAGCCTCTTTTCACTCTACAAATCTGGACAAATCGCCTTTATGTATACCGAATTAGCAAAACAGGAGGAACTATGAATCGACAAAAATCAGCGGGCGTAGCAATCATTTGGGTTATTTCAGGTATTTTGATCACGGCAATTGTCGCCCTATTTATCTACGGCATCGTTAATCGTCCGCCAAATCGCCACGTTGGTGACGGCAAGCCGTGGAATGAAAAGATGTCGCAAGGCTCTGCCGAGGCCAAACATGTGTTCGTTGACTACACTGACTATTTCTGCTCATTCTGCGCCGAAGTTGAGGCGGCCACCAACGCTGATTTCTTCAAACATGAGTATATCAAATCAGGCAAAGTTCGCTACGAACACCGCGTAGTGACACTACTCAAAGAAGTTACCGACAATACGGAAACTGGCGCTCACGCTGCCTTTTGCGCCGCCGACCAAGACAAATATTGGCAATACACGCACGACATCGTGCCGCGCATTAAACGTGACTATTTTGACAAAGGAGTTGGTGTGAAAAACGTTGCCGTACCGCAAAAAATTCCACCACTGCCGCTAGACTATTTCCTGGCGTCTGCTAAACATATTGGTATGGATGAGGCGAAATTTGCTGACTGTATGACCAAAAAACCACACCAAAAAGAGATTGATGACAGCACTCAAAAAGCTCTTTCGCTTGGTGTGAGCGGCCTGCCATACATGGTGATCAATGATTATGTTGCCAGTGGGTTTGCTGGCGGTGAAACTGGCTTAAAGGCGATCTTGAAAGCTGGCGGAGTGAACTAATGTCTGCCAAAAAAACGCAAACGAAATCTCAAAAATCATCAAAAGAACGACCGTCAACTCAACCTCGCCGTGAGGCAAAAACCAACACAGCATCCTACAACACATCCAAGCTGAGCAGTGTTTTATTCACCACCCTACTCTTGCTGGCGGTAGCCGCCATGGCAGCGTTATTTTATCTCCAATCCATACAACCACCCGTCCAGCGCCCAACCATTCTGGAAGATGAAAAATACTATTTCACCGATTCGCGCTATGCCGGCATTCGCTCCAAGTTTGTGACGCGCGACACCAAACGCGAAAAGGTCTCAATTGAATACCCAATCACCAGCAATTCCAAAATCAACAAACTCATCGCCCGAGCAATTGACCGCGCCGACAGTGATTTTCGCTACACCTCGTCGAGCACCATCACCTTTGACCGACCAATGACCGAAACCATCAGTTACCAAGTCACGCACAATAATTCCGTAGCGCTGTCGATCATCGTCAACATCAAACAAGACATGCACGGCGCCCATCCGGTGTCGTTAACGCTATTTTGGACCTTTGATAAAGACTCTGGCGAGGTGATTAGCCTGGATAATTTGACTGAAAAATCAGAGGAAGCCACCAGGGCAATTGTAGCGGCTGCTCAGCGCGACGTCGCACAAACCATCAAACAACGCCACCAACCAGAAGCAAATCTTGAGGAGATGATCACCAAAGAAACATTGGCAAATTTCACCATCACCGACGACGGTAACACCTTAGCTTGGCCAATTGGACAAGCCTCCCTGTTGCCATCAGCCTACGGTGAGCTGACCATCAAAGTGCCGGCCGCTGCCGTTGCCAAATACCTACAAAATCCAACGGCTCAAAAACTAGCTAACTTCCCCAAGCCACCCGAGCCAAAGCCAGAACCAACACCAACGCCCGCTGCGCCAGCACCTGCACCAACCACTGGCAATAAAGTGATTGCGTTGACGTTTGATGACGGGCCGGGACCATACACTGCACACCTACTGGACATCTTGGATCAATATGGTGCGAAAGC
>NZ_PQNZ01000017.1:0-13974 GCF_004138385.1 Candidatus Nanosynsacchari sp. TM7_ANC_38.39_G1_1
TATGCCAGTGGTCGCTTATCTAATAATTACTCACAAAAGTGATTTGTCCCGCTCGCACCTTTCATAAACAGAAAAGCACGAGCGGGACGATCGAGATTGGCTACCTGCAACGCCAAGAGTAGGGGTTGCTGTAGCTGAGGTAGTACGCGTGACGACGACCGTACTGTCTAACGCACGCGTTCTGCATGTCGCTCCTAGACAAGTCGACATCGTGTCGGAACAAACCGTGCCAACTCACGCTACACTTCCAGTCCATCACAGTACTACCTCTGAGAACCGCGTAGGCAAAGCTGCCGGGGTACTGCGAGTCACAGTACTTATTGAGATCAATCCCCGGGTCAGCAGCGTTGGCCGAAGGAGCAACAAGCATCATACTGGCAGCAACAAAGACGGCCGCCACGAGCTTGAAGACAAACGACTTCACGCTATCTCCTCTCCATCATGTATACGCACCTTGCGTACACACTTATGATAGTAATCGAGAGAGAAGCTTATGTCAAGATATTTAATCATCTTTCTTCTTGTCATCATCGCGATAAGCCTTATACTGAAAATACAACGCCGCGCACACCAGCGCGATAGCCAGCGCGAATTCAAATAGATGAAGCGGCACGTTTGGCGGCTGCTTAGCACTCATCGTATCCATAGATGTCTCAATTGAAATATACGAAACTAGCGCCGACGCAAACAAGAAAACGTAATATGCAATCCGACACTGAGTTTTATTCATAACGCTATTGTATACGCAGCCAACACTAGCGTCAAACAGCAACTATCTCAATCGTCGTGCTCAATATGACAGTACAAGCGTACTCTGTTATAATTATACTATGTCTAAAGAAACAATTCTCACTGGCGTGCGTGCCAACGAAGAGCCAACGCTCGGTAATTATCTCGGCGCGTTCGTGCCAATGGTGCAAATGCAGAAAAAGTACGCAGGAGAGTATCAAATCAACATGTTTGTGCCAGATTTGCACAGTTTTACGACACCAATCGACCATTCTGCGTTGTACGCCAACACCCTCAAAAACCTTAAGTATTTCATCGCCGCTGGGCTCGACGCTAGAGACGAAAATACTTTTATTTACCGCCAGAGTTTTATCCCGGCGCACAGCGAATTAACTTGGATCTTAGACTGCTTTACTAGTTTCGGCGAGATGAGCCGCATGACGCAGTTCAAAGAAAAGTCCGCCGAACACAGCAGCAACGTCAGTGTCGGGTTGTTTAATTATCCGGTGTTGATGGCTGCCGATATTTTACTCTATAATGCCCGCTATGTACCCGTTGGCGAGGACCAATTCCAGCATCTAGAAATTACCCGCGACATCGCCACTCGCATGAATAATAAGTTCGGCGAATTATTCACCGTGCCTGACTCTACAGCCAAGCAAACTGAGTTTATCAAGCGCGACAAAGGTTTGCGCATTCGCAGCTTAACCAATCCAAACAAGAAAATGAGCAAAAGCTCGGACGATCAAAAATCAAAAATTAATTTGAACGATACGCCAGAACAAGCTCGCAAGAAAATCATGTCGGCAACAACCGATTCGCTTGGCGTTATCAATTTTGACTGGGAAAATCAGCCAGGTATCACCAACTTATTGCAGCTTTTGGCGATTTTAACTGATCGTCCGCAAGAAGAAGTCAATGCCGAGTGGATTGGACAAACACAATACGGGCCGCTGAAAAAAGCCGTAGCCGAAGCAGTAGCCAGCTTTTTGAGCAACTTCCAAGCGCGCCTCGACGCCATCACCGACGATGATTTATTGAAAGTCCTCGAGCGGTCCGAGCGCGCCATGACCATCGTCGCCAACGAAACCTTGCTCCGCGTCCAAAAAGCCGTGGGACTCAGGAGATAGCGCCAACATGCACCAATCCTCGAGCAACCAACCGTCTGAACAGGGAAGCAGCGTAATCATATGAAAATCACCGCCAATGACTTACTGGCGATTTTACGCCGCTTCAACGTGGCAAACGCAGACAACCTGCCGCGCCATATCGACCAGATCAAAAGTAGCAATCCTAGCCCAATCAACCAGCTGGTGCGCTTTCGCTTTAACCGCCAGCATTATTTCGTGCTGATTGACGACACCGCCGAAGACCGCGAAAATTATATCATGGAGCAAATATTTACCGCCAAAAGCGATGCTCGCGGCGTGATTTTCGAAAACCCAACCAGCGAACTAACTACCTATGGTTTACCATTCAAAGGCAAAGATATCTATCTGTTTCAACAGGTGAGCGACAATCAGCGGCTGGATAGTTTGCTAGCCAAACGCTACCCAGAAACCAGCCGATCAACCTGGCAAAAATATATCAAATCTGGCAATGTATCTGTCAACGGCACGCCAGCCAAAAGCACCAGCCAGCTAGTCACCGAAGCCGACGAAATCGCTGTCAATCTGCCCGAAGCTACCGATTACAGCGATGAGGAACTACCGATACTTTATCTAGACGATAACGTCATCGTCGTCAACAAACCATCCGGCGTTCTGACTCACAGCAAAGGGGCGCTAAATGACGAATTCACGGTCGCCGATTTTTTCCGCCGTTATACCACCGTCGGACTGGAGACTAACCGCCCAGGCATCGTCCATCGGCTAGACCGCGACACCAGCGGCGTTATCATCGGGGCGCGCACTCCCGAAGCTTTTGAATTGCTCAAAAAACAATTCTCGCAACATCTCGCCAAGAAAACATACCTAGCCATCGTCGACGGTGCACCGCAACCACTAACCGCTAAAATTGATATCCCGATTGGTCGCAACCCGTCGGCGCCCAGTACCTTTCGCCCCGACCCAAATGGCAAGCCAGCGCAAACTATTTACCAAACGCTCGTCGCGCGTCGTAATCTCAGCGCCATTAAACTCTGCCCGCAAACTGGGCGCACTCATCAACTGCGCGTTCACCTGCGTCATTTACACACGCCGATTCACGGCGACCGCGTCTACGGCAAGCCCGCTGATCGCCTCTATCTGCATGCTTACAAATTAGAAATTACTACACAGCCTGGTAAGCGCCAGACATTCATCGCGCCGCTGCACAGTGAGTTTACCAAACTTTTCCCGGAGCTAGATGATGAGCCTAATCTTTGAGCCGTCAACCGAGCGACAAATTCAAACGCTAGCCCGCAGTCTACCGCAAGCTTTACTTTTGACAGGCGCTGATGGCGCTGGTCTGCTAACTACCGCCAAATACTTAGCCGGCCCAGCACTCGCTGGAATTATTCAGCCCACCAACAAAGACGGACAAGTCGATGCAAGCGGCGTCATTCGTATCAACCAAATCCGCGACCTGCGCCAATACACCCGCGGCATCACGAACAATCAGGTTGTTTACATCATCGATGACGCCGACAAAATGAATCATCAAACACAAAATGCTTTCTTGAAATTATTAGAAGAACCAGCCCGCAACATTCATTTTATACTGACTTCGCACCAGCCGAATTTACTGCTGCCGACTATCATGTCGCGCGTCGAGCGGCTTACTATCCGTCCGATTTCTGAGGAGGCCAGCCGGCTGCTCCTCGCTAAATATCGGCAGCTTGACACTACAACGATTGCTCAGATTATGTTTTTAGCAAACGGCCGGCCGGCATTAATCTCGCGCTTGGCCAGCAAACCCAGCGAGCTCGCCGATATCGGCGCCGTCATCAAAGACTCGCAGGCATTAATTGCTGGTCCGATAAATGATAAACTAACTGTTGCTGCTCGATATACCGACCGCAAAGCTACTCTAGAGCTGCTACGCTATAGCATTCTGCTCGTCCAAAATGCCGCTGCCAAAAACAACACGCCAGCTACCATCGACAAGCTAGCTCGTCTCAGCGAAACCTACGAACGCATCGCCGCCAACGGCAACATCAAGCTTCAGCTTGCCGCTTTGATCGCGTGATTATGTGCTATAATAATGCATAGTATGTTTGGATTTTTACTGGTTCTGGGACTAGGCGCCGCTGCAGTCGCGTACCGCCAGTCACCCGAAGACATCGCAGGCGACTTACCAGCGAAATTATCGTCAAAGCTTGATAAGCTCTGGGAAATCGCTCAAGAATCGCTCAAGGCGCAAAAATATCTGCGCGCCGAAAAAGCCCTGCTGACCATTCTGCGCATCGACGCCAAAAACGCCAACGCTTACAACCGTCTAGGTATTTTGTATGCCAAGCAGCATGCTTACGACGACGCTATCGAATGCTTTGAAATCGCCCAGAGCCTCGAGCCAAGCGCTTCGAGCCTGCACAACGTCGGCCTGATTTACTATGAAACCGAAAGCTACGAAAAAGCCGCCCTGGCATTCGAGCAAGCCCTAGAGATGGAAGAAGAAGTTGCTTCGCGCCATATCGCCTACGCCAAAGTACAAGAAAAACTCGGCAATGCCAAGCTTGTCTTGCAGCACCTTGAACGCGCCGTCACCCTAGAGCCAAGCATTCAAAGTATTAACATCTTAGCCGATTCGTACGATCGCAACGGCCAGAAAGAGAAAGCCGCTGCTATTCGCGACAAAATCAATCGCGCCATGTCGCGCGGACAGCATGTCGACCGCCGCGTCAAACAGCCAGCTGGCGCCATCTCTCCGCAATAAAACACTTGCCAAGGTTATGCAAATACGCTACACTGTTAGGTGTGCTTTCGGGTCGTACCTTTCAATTTATGCCGACTTAGCTCAGCTGGCTAGAGCAGCTGTTTTGTAAACAGCAGGTCCTCGGTTCGAGTCCGAGAGTCGGCTCCATAATTCATGCCGGAGTCGTCTAGTGGCAATGACAGGAGACTGTAAATCTCCCGCTTTTTAGCTTCGTAGGTTCGAGTCCTACCTCCGGTACCATGCGTAGAATTTTAGGCCGTCCGCTGCTCGCGGACGGTTTTTATTGACTTTATACAGTGTATATGCTATAATATATAGTATGTACGAGTTTATTAAGCAGTCGCTGAGCAGTTGGAGCCACCAAAAAGATCAGCGCCGCAAATTACAACAAGCTTATCTAACAGTAGTTTTCATTGGGCTGGTTCTAGCCGGATTACTGACGCTCCTAAATGTACCGCAAAGCCGCTTGGCCGCGATGATTGCTGCCGGATTCGCAGTAGTTTACTTGGTAAACGGCATCGCCTGGGCGCTACTGGAAGCGTTCGTAGCGCCGAACCTGCCGAAACCCGAATCGACAACCAGCAAGAAGACCCGCCGCCAGAAGTAGCTTGCCTCGACCGCGGCAAATATGTTAGAATTAGTAGGCTTTCATGCCGCGATAGCTCAGTTGGTAGAGCGCATCCATGGTAAGGATGAGGTCTCGGGTTCAAGCCCCGATCGTGGCTCCAAATTTTGACATTTTTCAATTTACGACGGCATTGCTGTTATTTTGTCTACTTATCGTTATCTATAGTCGGTAAAATTACCGTGATTAGCTCGTCGGTTTCTTCTTGCTTTTTCTGTTCGTCCTGGTCGTTGATACTGCGCGCAGATTCCGCTGGTTTACGTTTGCTAGCGATTGCGAGCAAGACAAGCAATACTAATACGATTAGTAATATTTCCATTTATGCTAGTATTATATCATTTTATATTCGCGAAGTCGCCGTAAAATTTGCGTAGCGGCAGGCTTGCTTATAATAACGCCGATTGGTTTTATGCCTAGGGGTTTGCTAGAATAAAAGTCAGAGAATTCGAAAGAATCGCTCTGTTATAAATTCTGAGAGATGTAAGTATGCATGACCAAATTATCACTCAGTTGAATGCACTATCCCAAGGCAACGAAACCTACGCCGCCTTCAACAAACGTATCGTCAACACCAAGATGCCGGTCATCGGTGTGCGCGTGCCGGATTCGCGGCGGTTGGCGAGGAGATTGGCGCCTGATATGAGCGCGGCGGACATTAGTGAATTATTAACGGCACAAAATGAATCATTTGACTACGTGCTGCTATGCGGACTGTTGATTACGCACGCTCGGCTCGATGATCAAATGGCGATCAACCTAACCAAGCAATATCTGCCGTGCGTTGACTCGTGGGCGCACATCGATATATTTGTCGAGAAAAAGCGGCGCTTTACCGGCGAAGTGTGGTGGGATTTTGCGCTGGAATGCCTACTGAGCGAAGCCGAGTTTACGGTGCGCTATGGCGTGATTGCTTTGATGACTAATTTTTTGGATGAAGCACGTATTGACCAAGTTTTCGCGGCGCTGCGGAGAATTAAACACGACGGCTATTATGTCAAAATGGCGCTGGCCTGGCTGTATGCGACGGCGGCGGTACACTTCTTTGAGCTGACGCTGGCTGAATTAGAGAACGAGCATATCGACGCCTGGACGCGCAACAAAGCCTACCAAAAAATGCGCGAATCGCGGCGATTTACGCCTGAGCAGCAAGCGGTTATTTCAAAAAAGAGAGGATACAAACTTGAGTAAAAAACGGACGACAACAGCAAAACGTATTCTAATCTACGGCGATTCAAACGTCTGGGGCGCTAACTTTGCTAGCAAGCGTATCCGCTACAGCGATCGCTGGGTTAATCGCCTCGACCGAGCTTTGCGCGGCAGAGCACAGGTCACTGCCGACGGCGTTTGCGGCAGAGTTGCTGGCGATTTCCGCACCGATAAGCCGCATAAGAATGGCTTGTCGACGTTTACGACAGCTCTACAAAAGGCCGATAACTTCGACTTAATCATTATCGCCCTCGGCACTAACGACCTGCAACAGCGTTTCGCGCGAACGCCTGAGGACATTGTTCGTGACTTATTAGAATATCGCAATCTCGCCGGCGAGACTCCAATTATCTATATTTTGCCGCCGTATTTTGACACTAGCGACAATTCGGGATATGAGTTCACCGACGCGTCCGAACAGCTTCGCCAAAAACTGCTGCAGCGCAAAAAAGAACTTGGCAATTATATTGAGCTGCCTAAATTACCGCTATCAGACGGCTTGCATTTTTCACCGTTAGGACACTATCAAGTTTTCAAGATAGTCAGAGAAGTGCTAAAATCGTATATATAAGCTAATCTGCGCCAACAAGATTTTGGCGGCTAAAGAGGGGACGATGAAATGAATAAGCCAATCATATCGATAGACGACATCAAGCAAGCGCTCGAATTCCGCTACGCCACCAAAGCTTTCGACTCTAGCAAGAAAATCTCGCAAGAGAATATCGAGCTACTCTTAGAGGCCGCCCGCCTAGCGCCAAGTTCGTACGGTTTTGAGCCGTGGAATATTATCGTCGTGCAGGAAGACGAACAGCTACGCGCCGATATCAAACGCTGCACAGGCGCCAACGCTGCCCGTTTTGACGCCAGTCACGTTTTGATATTTACTGCCAAAACCAGCGAAGGCTTGTTGCAAAAAGGCGGACATATCGACCATATGCTGCACGATATCAAGAAGCAAAGTTCCATCAAGGCCGCCGGCTTCAAGACTTTTTGGCGATATTGGGCTAAAAAGGATTTTGAGATACTCAATCAACCAGCAATGATTCATCAGTGGGCGGCGCGGCAAGCTTACATTGCACTAGGCTTTGTGCTGCTGGCCGCCGCTGGGCGCAGGATTGACTCGTGCCCGATTGAAGGCTTTTCGATTAGCAAGCTCAGCCAGGTCTTGTCACAGCACCAGCTAATAGACCCAGAGCTAGAAAAGCCGGTAGTAATGTTAGCGCTAGGTTACCGTAGCCAGCGCGAGGTGCCAGCCAAAACTCGCCGCCAGCTCGACGAAATTGTGCGTTGGCGATAATGCTGCGCTTCCTTTTTCAGGTATTATTAAACCAACGACGAACAGACTTATGCCAGCTGGTCCCGCTAGCTTAATATTTGCTAAAATAACATACATGGAAGACACGCGGAATGTAATCGACAAATTCAAAGGCCGGAGCGAGACAGAGATTGTGAAAGAACTGGACGCTGTAGATCATGGCTTGGTGATTGCTCTGGAGAACACTGAGCGGGATTTTAATATGGGGACGATTGTCAGGAGCGCTAATGCGTTTGGTGTGCGGCAGATTTATGTTATCGGCAGGCGGCAATGGAATAAGCGCGGTGCTATGATGACGGATAAATATTTGCATGTGCATTACGTTAGCTCGACAGCTGAGTTTGTCGAGTTAATGCGGACTGAAGACAGAGCAATCATCGCGATTGATAATATCCCGGGCAGCGTCAATATGTCAGAGACGACCTTGCCAAAGCGGGCGGTGTTGGTGTTTGGTCAAGAGGGACCGGGAATCTCCGAGGAAATGGCGCAGGCGGCAGATAAAATTATTGCCATTGAACAGTTCGGCTCGACCCGCTCCATCAATGTCGGCGCAGCAGCCACCGTGGCGATGTATTGCTGGTTGCAGCAGTATGTTTTGAGATGAGCAGCACAGCATCCAAGCCGCGCTGAAACGACTCTTTCTGCAAATTTACGCTAGAAAATTATGCGTCGGCGATAATAACGTATCTAGCTTGAAATTGCTGCACCAATCTGTTATACTTGATTACTGAAGTTCTACAACAACATTAAAGGGAAGTTATGGCAAAGAAGAATAACACTAAGCGCAAGATTATTGCACTCGTCAGCCAACTAAGCGGCCACCGCACTTATGTTACGCGCAAAAACACGGCAAATACACCAGGCAAATTAACTCTACGTAAATACGACCCAAAACTGCGTAAACATGTCAAATACGTCGAGAATACCAAAAAATCACTTGGCCGTAACGAAGTTAAACCGCGCAAAGGCTAAAATTAGCAGCCTTTCTAGGCGAATCAGACAGCCCTCTAGCGAGGGCTGTTTTGCTGTACGGCGGTATCAATTACCTCGGCTAGCCACAATGCGTTCGAGACTAGCTTTTCGATTTGCGCCTCGGTTGGACGCTCGTTTTCGGTATATAGATACACTGTATTGCGCTCAATTTCGATATTAATTTTGTCGAAATGCGAAACTATTACTTCGGCAGCCTGTGGCGATATAATTGACTCAATTTCTATAGCCCGAGTAGCAGCACCATAAATATTATATTTATTAAGAAAAGCCTGCAGGTAGCGCGCTGTAGCCCCCAAAATTAGCGGCTGTAGAGCACTGTACGACGCTTGATAAATCGGATCTGTCCGTTTCATGCCAATATAAATGTGTGGCAGCGGACGTTCAGTGTGTAAATCGACAGTAGCGATTAGCCAATGGCAGCGTTGATTCTTATACTTGTGCGACTGGCCCTGGCGAACGCGAATAGTGTCGCGCCGCTGCAGAACTGTCGTATCGTAACCGCGAATTGTACCTATGCAAAGATAATCATCAATATGCGTGTGCGAAACCGTATGGCCGCGCACCAAGCGATGGTCGTCGTCATGCTGATTAGCGTAACCAAAATACACCAAGCCAGCGCGATCTGCGAAGCGGCGCATTGCTTGGCGCGTAGCACGAGTCTTAGCAATATGCCGCGGCGTAAGCCGGCGAAGAGCTCTAGATGCTTTCAATTTTGTTCTCGAACTAACTCCCACCCTGTTGTCCTCATCTTTTTATCACGTCAAGAATTGTCGATATAAACTCGGCCTGGCTCCAACAAAGCGGCGCAACTGAGCGCTCGCGCCCCGAAACCGGATCAATTTGCTCAGACAAAACACCAGTCGGCCAAGCTTGACTAGATACCCACGATATTATCCGCTGCGCCGAATTTTCGTCGCCGCACTCCAAATAATACTGAGCTAGCCACAACGAAACGATAAACCACCAGTTACTCGGAGCATCTGGAGCGCTGCGGTAATAGGCGTCATCCTCGTAGCGCGGCAGACCTGGCGTTTCCAGCTTGAAATGAAAGCGGTCGAGAGCTGTTTGTATGGCTTGATGCAAATCTTCTTGATTATCGTATAGGCCATAAATAAAAGCGCCATAAACAGCCGACATATCAAGCGTATCATCGGGCGTGTAAGTACCGTTTTTGTTGCGGCACAAACCTTTGCGGAAAGCTTTCTGATGAGGATCGTACAAGCGTTTTTGCGCGGACTGCTTGATATCTTCGGCAACCGTCCGCCAAGCGACAGCCCCGACTTCGTCTCGACGCTGATCAGCCAGATTAGCCGCCGCGAACAGTGCTGCTTGAACGATCGCTGTCGTGTACGTCGTCACCATGAAATGCTCTTCCCAGAGATCATAACTTGGTTTTGGCAAGTGCGTCCGATTATCAACGTAGCTGGCCAGAAAATTCGCCATCGGTACTACCATCGACGTATAGAACCGCTGCAGCAGCGTGTCGTCGCCAGTCTTATTATAAAATTGACAGAATAAGAACAGCACCGAAGCCGTCTCGTCCTCTTGAATTGGCGCCGAGACAGTGCCATCTGGGTGTACGTACGAATGCCAGCTACTACCCAGAGCGCCGTCGGCACGGTATTTATGCGATAGATAACCTTTCGGACTTAACGCCCGGCGGCAAAAATCAAAGAAATTGTAGGCTTCCTCGGTATAGCCCATGCGAATTAACGGCCAGAGAACATACACGCTATCACGCGGCCAACAGTACGCGTAGGCATCGCGCTGATAATTAAGCGCCTCTCCATCGCTGCTAGCAATAACAGCACCGCGCTTATCAATATGCGCCTTGAGAAGCATCGTACTATTGATAAACGCCTGGCGATATTCCGGCTTGACGCGCTGCGCCACTTTCTTCGCCGGACGCAGCCACAGCCGCCACCATTTAGCAGTAGCTTCAAAGCGCTTATGGATTGTCTGCGAAATAATATTTTTGTGTATGTAAAGCACTTCGCGCAAGGAAGTACCAGCAGCTAGCCAATAGTTTACCCGCGCCGAACCGTGACCGGCCAACTCTAATTTGAAGCGGATCGTCGAGTCGACGCGACCATGCTCGGCAGTCGAATTCGATAGCTCGCCATCGTCAGCATCGCGATAAGTACCTTCGCGGCCCTCGCGGCCAAATACGCCAACTGCATATTGGTCAAAGAACCTGCCGCCGTCAACTTGGCCCGACGCCGCAAAGACTCGGCGTCCACGGTAATGAATGACAGCGTTATCGTCTGGCAACACTTGAACGGTATCAGTGCTGCTACCAGAATCACCGATAATGAAGGCTTGATGCATAAATAACCGAACATCGCGCGTTTCAGGCCGCAAATTAACCACATGAATTGTCCGCAGAAGCACGTTAAAATCTATATCGACCGCGTCGTCGAACTCTAACATAATGCCAATTTGTTCATTCACAGCCACGATATGGCCGATCAGCGCCTCGTGGTGATAACTAAATTTGCATGACCAGCCATAGTCGCTCAGCCACGATACACGGCCATCCGCCCAAACACCGACACGATGCCGAGTATTGCCGCCAATCGTATGGTTTTCTAAACCAACGTAAGGGAAATAAACATCGCTAACCTCGCCATGACGACTCAGCCCAACTTGCAGTTCGTTATTGCTAAGAATTATCGGTCGTGCCATCAATACCCCGCAATATTATGCTCATGCAATCGATAGCGCACATCGCGCAGCGCATTCATAAAATACAAGAACGCGTCGTACGGCGAATCATACGGACTAAAATACGCATGCACGTCGCCGTCATTAAAGTACTTAGTACACATGTAGTACGGATGGTCGCTGGTCGTCAACTGCCGCCAGTCAGCAATCAAGCCAAGATCGCCCGAACTAAGTACATCCTTTTCCATAGCGTATAGGTCGCGCATCGCTTCGTGCTGCATACTATTGCCTAGCCACGCTGACAAGTCGCGCTCGGTATCAGCCCAAGTAGTCGTCTGCGGGCAGTCAATCTCGTCATGCGCTTCTAGCGCTTGGCAGGCGCCGCTAATCGTGTAGAAAGTATGGTTGTAACGCCCCAGCCAACGCTCAACAAAGTCAGCAAAGAACTCGAAAATGCCTGTGTCCGCCCAAATATTTTCACCAAAAGTCTCGAAATCCATAAATAAGTTAATTATTTCGCCGTCGTGGCCCATGCTTGCGTCAACCCAATCGACATAAGTCGGGGAAGTTAGCGGATACGATTCCCAATCGCGATTGCTAAAGCGAAAAGCGATATCATCGCTTAAACGGTAATTTTTCAACAATAGTTTGACATTTTTCGTGCCAGCTGGCCGATACATATAATTGGCGTTGCGCCAACCGAGAACCTTATCCCAGCCCTCAGCGATAATACCTTTATAGCCTTGCTGGTCGGCCCATTCGGCTAGCTCGTTATTGTAACTCAGCTCGGTGTTGCGGAAAGCGGTGATTTCGACGCCAAACAAGTCGCGAATCTTCTGGCGATGAATATCAACTTGCCGTTGAAATTCATCGCGGCTATAGAAAAACGCCAAGCTATGGTAATAAGTTTCGCCGACGATTTCGACGCGGCCAGTTGCGATAATATCGCGCAGCAAATCGATCACGTCTGGCGCCCAGCGCTCAGCCTGGTCTAACAATGTACCAGTCACCGATAGCGACACGCAAAAATCTGGATACGCAGCCAGTAATTTGCGCAGCAATGCCAGCATCGGTCGGTACGACTTATCAGCAACCTTCTCAAAAATAAAGCGGTTGCTGCGATATTTATCATCGAAATTATCGAAATAATCATGCCGATCCGCAATATCGAACACCGAATATTCGCATACGCGCCACGGCTGATGCATGTGCAGATACAAAACCACTCCGCGTTTTTTGCTCATCATTTGGCTCCTTTCTGAGTGCGGCTATAAATTGATAAGCACTTGCTAGCGACGTCGTCCCAGCTGATACGAGCATATTCCGATTTGATGCCGCGCTTCATATCGTTTAGTAATTGCGGCGATTTAGCCAAGGCCACTAGCTGGTCAGCCAACTTATGCGTATCCCAAAAATCATAACGAAAAACCGTATCGAGAACTTCGCCAACACCAGACTGGTTAGTCACGATTAGCGCTGTATCATAATGTGCCGCCTCTAGTGCGGCCAAGCCAAACGGCTCGCTAACCGAGCTCATCACGAAGACGTCCGACACGCGATAAGCGTCGCGCCACTGCTTGCCACGGACAAAACCTGTGAAATATACTTTATCAGCAACCCCATGGTCAGCAGCAATCCGAATCAGCTCGTCGCGCTGCTCGCCGTCGCCAGCTAGCAAAAAGGCAAAGCGGTCGTGCTGCTGGCAGGCCTTGGCAAAACCGCGCATCAGCTGCACCAGGCCCTTCTGCGCCGTAAAGCGCGTCACTGTCGACACCACCGTATAGCCTTCATCCTTAAGCAATTCTAAGTACTTGTAAGTCCGCCGGTCATAGTCGTAGTTAATCAGCGAGCTAGCATCAATTGCGTTGTGTACGACCTCAATTTTGTCAGCTGGAATATGGTATTTATGAACGATAATTCCCTTAGTAATATTGCTAACAGCAATGATTCGGTCAGCCATCATTAGACCGTTATATTCAATCTCGTGAATGACAGGGTTGCCAAATTCGCTAGCACCAGCGCGGTCAAATTCCGTAGCGTGAGCATGAACGATTAGCGGCGCGTCGGTTAATTGTTTGGCGCGCATGCCAGCTTCCATGGTTAGCCAATCGTGGACATGGATAGCATCCGGCTTATCAATCCGATCGACCAGCTGCTCGACATAGCCAACATATTGCTTTTGCACGCCCCGCATGGTTGTCAAATCGCCAGCCGGGACGTCATCGAGATTACGTACTGTCACTGCGCCGCCGCCATAAGAATTCAACGCCTTATCGCCATGAAATGGCGGCAGCTCGGTCGCCGAGTAAATATTCAAGAAATCAATATCATCGTACTTTGCAGTGTAGGGGAGCACGAAATCAATTGACGCGCCCCGCTGAGCAAGCGCCTTAGACAAGTGATAACACGCGACACCGAGACCTCCGCTGTTGTGCGGCGGGAGTTCCCACCCAAGCATAAGTATGTTCATGTCACCCATGTTAGATTACAGTCTGCAATCTAATTTCCCCTTTTTTGCTAACATATTCACAACTAGTATACGCCTCTCCATAAGCGTTTTGCAACCGATTAAATACATTTAACGAAA
>NZ_PQNZ01000018.1:0-13650 GCF_004138385.1 Candidatus Nanosynsacchari sp. TM7_ANC_38.39_G1_1
GTTGATCTACATTTCATGATATTTGATTTTGATAAACAATCTTGTATGATAAGGATAGTATTATACATTAATTTTGTAAAAAAGAAGGAAAGATTATGAATATTCGTAAAGATCGTTCCTCATGGGACGAGGTGTTTATGGAGATGGCACAGGCGATTGCTAAACGTTCACCAGATCCAGATTATCAAGTTGGGGCGATTATTGTTACTCCACAAAACACTGTAGCGGGCGCTGGCTATAATGGCGCACCACGGGGAATTGATCAAGATTTAGTACCATGGGATAGCGAGGACAAGCATTTTTATGTCGCTCATGCTGAAGCCAATGCTATTTTGAACGCTACGCAGGATTTGCATGGTTGCCGGATTTATGTCATTTTGTATCCGTGTTTTGAATGCATGAAAATGATTATTCAAACCGGTATTAAAGAAGTGATTTATCTCGATGATTCCAAATTAAAAAAAGGTAACCAGAAGTTTGTTTGGTCAAAAAAACTTGCCGATGAGGCTGGCATTAAGTTGCGTCAGCTCGCGCTATCGCCAGTGGAACCTTGTTAAGGAAATGGTCGCGCCACTAACATCTAGAGCGCGACTTTTACTTTTTGACTTTTGGAATTAAATTTGCTAAAATTAACAAGTCTTGTGGCAGCGTAGCTCAGTTGGTTAGAGCGTAGGACTCATAAGCCTAAGGTCACTGGTTCGATCCCAGTCAGTGCTACCAAAGAAAGCTCCCCGCCTTTGCCGCGGGGATTTTTCTTTGCGCTTAAACTGCCGCTAAAACGCAAAATCCTCAACGTCTAACAGGTCATTACGGCGATTAATAAATTCGCGCAGTTCAACCGTTGTACGCGGCCGATTCCAGGTGGCATTCTCGTTATGTAATGAGTTATTTGATTCGGTGACTTCCATTTTTATTTTTCCTTTTTGTATAAGTTAATTACTTATACTTTTAGTATAACACAAACTTGCCAAAAAAGCAATAGCTTTTTACAAAATCTTTTGACTTCGCCAGACCGCTTATGGTATAAATAAGATAAGGATTATCAAGACAAACATGAATACTCTCATCGCTGTTAGCATCATCGCCCTGGCAGGACTTATCCACGCTAGCTTTCAGTTAAGCGTTAGTATGGCTACATCTCTATCGGGGCATGCCTTAGGACGCAAGCTGGCCGCTCGGCGCACGTTACGGCTGCTATTTAGCTTTGTAGCTGGCGCCTTCACTATGACGCTTTTGTGTGTTAGCTTCGCTAGTTATGCTATCGGTGTATTCGCGCCGCACAGTAATTTGTTGTGGATCACTTTGACTGCCGGTCTGATGATCGTTGGCTTGGCAGTTATCCTTTTTTACTATCGTAAAACCGAAGGTACCGAATTGTGGATTTCACGCAGTTTTGCCCGATTCTTGCGTAAACGCACCGCCAAAGCCAGCCTTGCCGCCGAAGCGTTTAGTCTAGGATTGACTAGCGTTGTTGCAGAACTACTATTTACTATCGTGCCAATCATTACCGCAGCCTGCGCCATCATCGGGCTGCCGCCGATTTGGCAAATCGTTGGCGCAGCAGGTTATACGCTAGCTGCTTCGCTCGGGCTGCTCATAGTTGCCCTATTGATTGGCAGCGGACGCCAACTGAGCCGCATCCAGCGCTGGCGCGAACAAAACAAATACTTTTTACAATTCGCTGCCGGTCTGGGTTTGATTATCCTCGGTTTTTATATATACGTTAATACTGTTTCCGACTTAATCATTCAGGTGAATGCTATATGAAAGTTACCGTTTTCAAACGAGGCAAACGCCCGCCAGAAGATTTCGATGCCAAAAAGCTGCGCGCTAGCCTGTACGCCGCCTGCCTTAGCGCTAAAAGCCCCGAAGGGTTAGCCCGCAATTTAGCCGATCAAGCTGCTCGCGAGGTCGAAGCTTGGAGCGGCCAAAAATCAGATATCACCACCACCGATATTCGCGCGCAAGCTGGACGATTTCTAGAACATAATCATCCTGACGCAGCATATTTATATAAACACCACAAAAAAATGATGTAGGAGACATGAATGGCGAAGAGACACAATAAATTTGATTACGATTTAATAGTTATCGGTAGCGGAGCTGGCGGATCAGCCGCTGCCACTATCGCCGCTCGCAATGGCGCGCGTGTAGCGATTATCGAGGAAGACACCTTTGGCGGCGATTCGCCTAACTGGAGCGATGTACCAACCAACGCCTTATTACACGTCGCGCACCTCTATGATCAAGCACGCCACGGCGCCAAGTTCGGCTTACGCTCTAATACGCTTGGCTACAATTATCCGAGTATTCGCGCCTGGAAAGACCTCGCCGTTAAGCGAACTGGGGCTGCCGGTAATCGCAAATTCTACGAAAACCAAGGCATTACTACCTATACTGGACACGCCCACTTTCTGTCGCCCAATGAAATTTCCGTTCGACGCAAGCACATCAGCGCCGAAAGATTCTTGGTCGCTACGGGTTCGCACTGGGTAGCTCCAGAAGTACCAGGATTAGACGAAATCCCATTTTTGACAGCGCGCACCATCTTAGAGTCGATGCGTCCACCGAAGAGCCTTTACATCATAGGTGCTGGCAGCGTTGGCGTCGAGATCGCACAGCTGATGGCTACTTTCGGTACTAGGGTTTATTTGACTGATATCGCTGCCCGCATTTTACCAAAAGAAGACGAAGAAGTTGGCGAGCTGCTAGAAGCCTACCTCAAGAAGCATAAAGGCATTACGTCATTGACGCAAACACGAACAGTCGCAGCGGTCAAAGACGGACTCGGCTACCGCGTATCATTCCTGCGCGGCGGTGTCGAAAAGTCGGTACGCGTCGAGGATATCTTGGTGGCGACTGGACGTCGGCCAAACCTTGATTTAGGATTAGAGAACGCCAGCGTCCAATACGACCCAACCGGCATCCATGTTAACGAATATTTACAGACAAGCGCTCGCCACATTTATGCAGCTGGGGATATTATCGGCAACTCTGAGCACACGCATACTGCACTGCTAGAATCGCGGATTGCTGCTCATAACCTTTTTTCAAAGAATCAAATCGCGCCAGATTATACTGCTACGCCGCGGACAACCTTCACCTTCCCAGAAGTGTCATCTGTTGGTTTGACCGAAGACGATTGTATCAAACGCGACCTCAAAATCAACAAAGCTATGGCACCGCTATCAATCATCGGCCGCTCAAATACCAGCGATTTCCGCGACGGCTTCGTCAAACTAGTATGCGACAAGAAAGGCGTTATAGCCGGCGGTACTATTGTCGCACCGAATGCTAGCGATAGCATCCACGAAATCGCCCTAGCTGTGCGGCACGGCCTAACCGCCAAAGACTTGGCAGACACGCCGCACGTTTTCTTGAGCTGGAGTGAAGCTATTCGGGTCGCTGCCAGCAAATTAGCTTAAACCAGTCAGTTAACCAAGAAAAAAGCTCAACTAGAAGTTGAGCTTTTTTCTTGGTAGCGGGGGCTGGATTTGAACCAGCGACCTCTTGGTTATGAGCCAAGCGAGCTGACCAGGCTGCTCCACCCCGCGATACGGGTACTATTATAGCAAATTACGTATCACTTCTGCAAGCGCGAAGCAGCAGTTTTGCCAGTCAGAAAATCAATCCATTGCTGGAAGTTTGACTTGTGCACGGCAGGCGTATTGCCGCGTGGAGCTGTTTTAATATACGATGAGTTATCGTCCTGGCCGTCAAGAGATTTCACTGCAGCGCTATTCTCTGGCAGTATTAGCTGCTTCTCGCCAGGATCTGCCAGACCTAACTTACTGCGCGCTTCTAACTCTTTATATTCATCGCTCTTATAATAATTTTGTTCGTATTTCAGCGTCTCTACTTCTAGCTGCGCCAGCCGTAATTGTTGTTTTTTTTCGTCAAGCGCTCGTTGGGCGCTAAAGTTCGTCTGGATCGTCGACATTGTACCCATCACCCAGCTAATCGCAATGATAATCGCCAACAACAGCACCAATCCATTAAAGTTCGCGTAATTGAACCAGATATAATGCAGTTGTTGGCGTAATCTTTCAACAAGTTTCATCTATCAACTATTATAAACCATGAGCGATAATCGAGATAGCGAGATAAAACGACTCTTATTGGCGACGACGGATGATAGCGTATACGCCGGCAGCGCCGCCTAGCACCAACACGCCAGCACCGATAATATAACCGTATAGGCTATCGCCAGTTTCAGATAAGCGTCCGCTGTTAGCGGTAGTCTTGCCATTCTTTGCTGGAGCTCCAGGTTGATTACCACCATTAGCTGGCGTAGTATTCTCCGACCGCTCATAAATTATAACCGGATCGTCGATAACGCCGTTAGCGGTCTTATCCATATCGCCAAAGCCGCCGTCGGTAATTGAGTATTCAACAATAGTGCGTTTGCCATCGACTGATGTTTTGAATGCGACTTTCTCGGTAATATCGGTAGCATTAGCGCCATTAATACTGTACTTGATTACTTTTAGGCGATTAACTTTGTAGATACGCGATAATTCGAGAGTAATTTTGGTAGTATACCCAACCGCTGGCTGCGCATGTCCGTCACAGTTGATCGTAAACTTGGCCGAGCCCTGCATCTGATAGCCAGTCGGAATATTTTTCGGCTGCCCTACCGCGGTAGCGTTTTTGATGTTGTAGCATTTATCGCCTGAGGTAGACAGCGTAATATTGGTATTGTTTGCTTGGCGAATTGTTTGCTTATTGACAAAGGTTTGGACAACAATCGCATCTAGGCGCGCCTGAAGGTTTGTCTTAACGGCTTGATCCTGTACTTTATCGACTAGTGTTCGCGCATGCGCTATAGACTGAGCAGTTTTCTGGCTTTCAGCATCGGCAACAGCTGCCTGCGCGGCCGCCTGGGCGTCAGCTTCTTTCTTCTGAGCGGCAGTAACTGCCGAATTGAGCTGCTGTATCGCGGAACTAATATCAGCTGGCGTCGAGCTAACAGTGGCCTCAACGTTCTTGGCATGCTGCAAAGCAGATTTGACTGCAGGATCGTTTCGGATATACGCTGGCTGCGCTTCCGCCCGAGCAATCACGTCGCGCAAAGTAGTCTTGTCTGGCCGCAAGGCATCGAGAGCCGCCTGCAGCTCTGACGCCGCCGTTTGCAGGCGCATCACTGATACTGAAGCGTCATTGTAAACTTGTTTAGCTTGCTTAATTTTAGCCTTTAGCGCATTGACAGTGTCAGCGCTCATACCAGTCATATCTACAGCCTCAGCTTTAGTAATAAGTGTGCCAAGCGTTTGTTTAGCGTTGCTGAGCTGCTGCGATACAGCATCAAGACGCACCTGCAGAGCAGATTTAACCGACGCGTCCTGGACAGCGTCAACGAGAGTTTGAGCCGCCGTTATCGACTGTGCCGTTTTAGCACCTTCTGCTGCCGCAACCGCATTGGCAGCAGCCATTTGAGCATCAGTTTCTTTCTTTTTAGCAGCATTAATTGCCGACTTCAAATTATTGACAGCTGTGTTAACTTCTGCTGGCGTTGGATTAGCCGCAGCATAAACATTTTTAGCATGTTGCAGGGCAGTTTTAACCGCTGAATCGTTCTTGATATAAACTGGCTCTTTGTCAGCATCCGCTATAGCTTTGGCTAGCGCTGTCTTATCAGTTTTGAGGTTATCAAGAGCTGATTGCAATTTGGTTTTGGCTTCAGTGAGCTGCGCCACAGTTGACTCTTGGTCGTTATTGACTGCTTTAGCTGCAGCAATTGCGGTATTCAAAGCAGCAACAGTCTCGGCCGCTAGACCATCCGTCGGCGTGTTCTTCGCCTTGTCAATCAATTTCGATAAGGCTGTCCGCGCATCGGTAATTTCCTGTTTGACGGCGTTGAGCTCATCTTGCATCGCTGATTTCTTGTCTGTATCCTGAACGTGCGCTAAAAGTGCCTCTGCAGCGCGAATATCAGCAGGCGACTTACTGTTTTTTGCCTTATCAACCGCTGTCCGTGCGGCCGCTTGAGCTGCCGTTTCTTTAGCTATTGCGGCGTCAAGTGCTTGCTTGAGATCGTTTGTCGCTTGGCTAATTTCGGCAGGTGTCGGATTTGGTTTAGCAACAACGTTTTTCGCAGCTGACAGCGCACTGGCTACCGCCGCATCTGCTTTGATATAATCTGCAGAGTTATTCGCGCGATCAATTTGCGCTTGGAGCTGAGCTTTATCAGCTTTTGGCAGCGTTGCAGACACTGTTAGTTGACCGTTGAATTGGGCGGTAACAGTGCCAACTGTAACATTCTTAGCCCAAGTTGCTGACAACTCATGAGTATTATTATCATAAATTGGCGAGACAATTTTGACACGACCAGCCCCATCATTAGCCAAATCAGCGCTGTTGGTTATAGCAACAGCCGTACCCGATACATCTTTGAGCGGCGATGCAAACGGCGTTGTATTTGTACTCATACGGACACGCTGATTAGAAACGTCAAGCTTAGTTAATTTAGTTAAGCGGCCCGCAAACGACATATCGCTAATATTACTGCGGTCTGCTTGCAGCGACGTTAATTGCGTCATCGCGCCAATACTATTCAGATCGTTATCGGTTAACGAGGTTGACGATACTTGGAGAGTCGTTACTTTAGTAAGTTGCTTTAGAACTTCGCTATGCACTAACTGCGGCGTACCATTATCAGCACCAGACAACTGCAATGTCGTCAAGGTGCCCGCACTCTTGGCAAAATCAGAAATATCAAACGCTGTCGATTTACTATCTACACTTACTTGTGTCAAATGCGTCAGATTAGCTAGCGGCTTGGTCGAAGCAATCGGATTACCAGACGCTAAAAGTACGCTTAAGTTAGCCAAATGCGCCAACGGTTCGATCGACGCGACTTTGTTATTTGTCATTGTCAACTTGGTCAATTTTGCTAACGATGACAAAGGCGCCAAATCAGCAACTTCGTTATTGTCGATCTTCAGCTCTTGCAAATTAGTTGCCTTCTCGAGGCCTGTTAGATTTTTGACTTTGACACCGCCGTCTACGGTAAGTTGCGTCAACTGAGCTAGCTCGTCCACTGTGATATCCTGAGTGCTCGGACGATTGCTATCAAGCGTTTTATTGATAGCTGCCTTGAGGCCAGCATCAGGAATATTGACAGTTACTGGAGGTGTCGGCGGAGTCTGCCCGCCCGTCGCATCCATCAGCACATTAACCAGAGCACCAACATTTACCGGTACGCCAGCTTTAACAGTTTTGCCTGTTGGGTCAATCGCTTGCGCTACGTCGCTAGATAACGGTTTACCTTTATTGATAGCTGGGCTACCTGGTTTGAGATTGTAATTGCTCTTTTTGTAATCGTTATTATTTGCTGCTTCTTTCACGAAATACGGATTATTTGCTCGCGAGCCAAAAGTATCAAGCGAATGCGCATCGCGGCCGTCAATCGAGTTCGACAATTTTGGATTATTCGCGATATCAGAAGCTCTGCTTATAACCGTATCGGTCTTTGAAGGAATCTGTTTGAAATCCCACACCGACAAATTTATATCGTCTGACTCGTTACGGTAATATACGTTATAATCAAACCCTTTGAGCATATCGTTGGCATCGACATACGGTCTATTTTGATCATTCTGAGATCCTTCAACACGCAGTGAATATGCGCGCTGATAATTACTGCCAGAAAGATCCTCTGTTCGAGCTAACGGCCGCGAAGATACAATGTTGTTATACAATTCAACGCCCGAAGTATTCCAATCCAGATCCAGTCCCTGCGACCAGCTTTCGTTAGCTACACAGGACCCGCCTTTCCAATAATTGCATCCGTCAATACGACTGTCTTCAAATATGTATATTGGCCGATAAGTGCGAGATATGGTATTGTTATACACCTTAACATCGTCGCTGCCAGCTACGCGAATGCCCGTACCGGAGCTCTCGATTATATTAGAGGCAATTATACCATTACCAGAAACCTCATACATGATAGCAAGCGGAGAATTAGTAAAGAAGTTGCCAACGATTTTCGTTTCTACGCAACCCTCGTCGCACCAAAAACCAATCATACCTTCGCTATTAGCGTTGGCAGCAGTAGAATACGCTTTAGTGTCGCGAGAATAATCAACAATATTATTGCGGAATGTGAAATTTCGCGTATGCGTAACTTTGATATCAGCCATCGTACAATAAGCTCCACAGCCAATCGTCAAGAAACCTTCCGCGTTGTTGCCATACAGCTCGCCGTTAGCAAACGTTGTACCATGGGATTTGTTAGCCCCAACTCCCGAGCCGCCATTATCTATCGCCTTTACGCCGCGCGCCGTCGACGACTCTGCCTTGTTAAAGAACAGGCCTTGGCTTGCACTTTGGGTGACAATCATATCTTGAACTAGCGAGCCAGATCCATTAATACTCACCGCAGTTGGACCCGAATAAACCCCTCTGTCAGCGGCAGGATCGTAAGGATCCTTAAAACCCCAAACCTGAACAGGCGAATACTGAGCAACGTTAATGCCTTTCACGGAAACGTTTTTGCCAGTACTAGTGAAAGCTCGCGCCCGCTCTGATATCTCGGTTACGCCGCTAGCTGGATTCTTGCCAATATAATAAGATATCGCATCTTGCTGGCCAATATTATAGCCGTCTGCATTATTGTTAGGGGTTTTGAGCGTAGTAGGAGTGTTGTCTTCGACATAAAAAGTATTACTGCCAGGTGTCACCTCTGCTTTGGTTTTAACCTGCTTTAGCGGCTCATCGTTAATGAAAACCTGTTCTGGGTAGGCCGCAGCACCTTCAACGCTTGGATTGGCATTTGTGGTACAAACATGACAGAAGTTGTGATAATTCCCAGTTGTTTTCCATATGCCATTTTCACTAGTCCATGAATTTACGACATCGCTGCCCTTTAGCCAAACTTCTGCCCCCGGCGCCGCTTGAATAGTCACATTATCGCCAGAGATGAAAAAATGCGGTTCACGATAAATACCCGACTTCGCGACTACCGTGCCGCCATTACTAATAGAGCTGAGAGCTTTCTTGAATGTAGCGTACGGCGAACCCTCGGAACCATTACCTGAGGTGTCGTTGCCATTCGGCGCTACCCACGCGACATTACTCGTTGGGACGGTGTAATTGGTTTTAATAAAAGAGTACTTTTTGTTAAGCTGCGACGCCTGAGCTCGCGGCAAATTCACCAGCACCAAACTTAATGCCGCAATGAATACGGTTATTCCAACGCCAATACGGCGATATTTATATTTGATATTTCTCCTGTGTATTTTCATATACTCCTACCTCATTTGGATTATATACTTGACATAGTAGCATAAGCAAATCAAGCCAGTCAATAAATAATCTGTACGTCACAATGATTTTACGCTATAATACCAGCAATGGGGGCGTAGCTCAGGGGTTAGAGCAGCGGGCTCATAACCTGTTGGTCGTTGGTTCGATCCCAACCGCCCCCACCACCATAATCAACCACAGAAATCAAAAAACCTCCCTTAGGGTAATCGGGGAGGTAATTTTGTGCACCTGTTTGTTTACATATCTAGAGTAGCAAACTTACTATCTAAACGCAAGCACTTCGCCACCACAAAAAACCCTCAGCTGACAAGCCGAGGGTTTTAAAAAACAGCAAAATTTATTTCTTCTTAGAAACTGTCAGAAAGCCATTGCGCGGGTTTTCTTTAACGACGCGGTCCTCTGGCAAGTCGCACGGCTCGCCTTTTTCGTTTTTCTCTACCTTAGTGAAAAAGTAGATGGTTTGCGGTTTGCCGCCGCGAAGTGTAACTTCAGTTTTGTGTAGATAATAAGTGACGCCCTTTGAATTCGTGTGCTTGTAAGCCATTGTTTTATACCTCCTATTAGTATTGGTTTACATCTGTTAGCTTATCGTAACCTGCATTGAGTGTCAACACTTTACACCCCTAGTCGTACCAGTCAAGCAGCTCGATATTTATAGCGCAATAATAGGTGTAATATTACAAGGCTAATCAAACGCAGTACTATAACTACCAAAATCACTACCGCCAAAACTATCGACCAGCCAGCAAAATCAGGCGTCCAAAGCGGCGACGTATATTCGTGGCGGTATAGTTCAGTGTTGGGCAATTCTGGGTCTTTGAGTTTGTCAGAGGTGGGATATTTTGATAATTCGTTAACAAAGCATTGAATATAAGCCATCGACCAGCCGCTATATTGCGGGTGGCAAACTGCTTCAGCCTGAGCATGAACTCTTGCGTTCTCGGACGACGCCGCCGAAGCTCTCTGGATAGCCGCTTGCGAGTCGCGCTCATACTGATGCTGTAGATAAATCACGCCGCTGCTGGCATTCATATGCGTGGTTGAGTAACGCTGCAAATCTTGCAGACGATTAAATATTTGTGTTTCGTTGCCTGATTTGTCAGCTGTCGCCACAGCACTGCGGCGCTGTATCATGCCAACATTATTAATACGCAAAAAAGTTGCCGCTACAAAACACACCAGCACAAACAAAATCAACAGCTGCCAGGTCTTGACTCGCTCAAGACGCCGAAGATTTCGCCTCGCCGCGCGTTTATCAGCCATTATTCCCGCCCTTCATTACTTAATAGTATACCACGAGCAGCTTGATTGCGTTATAGTAGAAGTATGAATATTTATTTCTCTGGCATTGGCGGCGTCGCTATCGGACCGTTAGCTGAATTAGCTCATGACGCCGGACATAGCGTACAAGGCTCGGACGCGCACTCGAGTCTAGAAACTAGCGAATTAATGCAGCGCGGCATTGTCGTCACTAATGACCAGTCTGGCGATTACCTAGAATACTGCCATAAGCAGCGCCGTATCGACTGGCTCGTTTACACCGCCGCCTTGCCCGCTGACCACCCAGAACTAGTGAGAGCGCAAAAATTAGGCATTTACACAGCTAAGCGCGACGAGCTGCTGCGCTACATTATGAGCGAAAAGAACCTCAAGATGATCGCTATTGCTGGCACTCATGGCAAAACAACAACTACCGGTATGATGATTTGGGTGCTGCGCCAACTCGGCGTCCCAATCAGTTATTCAATTGGCACCACTATCAGTTTTGGGCCGAGCGGGCACTACGCGCCGAACAGCGAGTATTTTATATATGAGTGCGATGAATTCGATCGCAACTTCTTGCATTTCAGCCCATACCTTTCGCTGATTACTTCTATTGATTACGATCATCCAGATACATACCCAACTCAAGCCGCTTATACCAGAGCTTTCCAACAATTTCTCGGACAAAGCGAACTATCTATTCTCTGGAAGAAGGACACTCTTACCGGTTTAGAACCAGTTAATAAATCTTGGGTACTCAAAGACGAGGAAGTTAAAAGTTTTCGCATTCCAGGCTGGCATAATCGAGCCAACGCCACGCTGGTTGCCAAAGCCTGCGAGCGGCTAAAGCTGGGTAATCCTGATATCGTAAAGGTTGCCGTCGAGAATTTTCCTGGTACGCAGCGGCGATTTGAACGCTTGGCGCCTGGACTGTACTCCGATTATGGCCACCATCCAGCCGAAATATATGCTACGCTGCAGATGGCGCACGAAATATCCCGTGAAGTAACTCTTGTTTACCAGCCGCACCAAAATGTCCGCCAGCACGAAATTCAATCAATGTACACAAATGAAGTTTTTCGCTACGCTGACAGCGTATATTGGCTGCCGACATATTTGACGCGCGAGAATCCGGATTTACCGATACTGACGCCTGCAGACTTAACCAAAAACCTCACCCGCCCCGAAGTACATATTGCCAGCCTCAACGATGATTTGTGGAAGTCTATCATGCTTGACCGCGAGTTAGGCAAACTAGTCCTCTGCATGGGCGCTGGCACCATTGACGAGTGGCTGCGGCAGCATCTGAAGATTTAGAGTTTTACCGATTATCGCCGCTGCCATGCAGCTGGCCGCGCTGCTGGCGACTGGCTAGCTTTTCGTTATTAAGCCGCGCCACCTCTTCCAAGCTAGAGCCGAGCAAATGCGCCGCCGAATTGACATACCACAGGACATCACCCAACTCCTTGATAATTTCCGCGCGATCATCGGCAGTTAGTTTGCCCTGCTTGTCGCGGATTAGTTTTTTGAACTTTTCCATCACCTCGCCCGACTCGCCAGCCAAACCTAGTATTTGCGCCATCAAATCAGCGCTGATATCGCCGTAGGCGTGATCGCTCGTTAGCGTTGAAATAGCTTTTTGCGAATAATCTTGAAAATTCATGTTCCCCCTATCTATTGTTTGTATTATAGCAATAATTGCTATCTTGCACTATTCAGCGTAATCCTGATTATCCGGCTGGCCGTATATCTCTAAGAGAACAACCAGTCTACCCATTTCCTTTCGACACTCTGAGTCTCGTAAGATTTCTTTGATTTTCTCTAGAAACTCTGGGTCTCGTAAGACTTCTTTGGTGTATTCATCAATAATTTTGCGAAGAATACTACCTATAGTCTCTTCTCCTTCGCTCATCAGTACTTCTTTACACAAGACATCAAACTGTTCCCCAGGCACACCGCGAATCGAAAGAGTACGCGCACTTTCGCCCGTCAAGACACTTACGCTTGAGTCTTTACTACCCGAATCAAATCTTTCAATATTTGCCATAAAATTCTCCTTTCGTTACCAGCAAATCATATCGTACCGCTGCTGCCGATTCCAGACAAAATGGTTGATTTTTTATGACAATTTTGTTTTTTATGCTATATTACAGATATGGATTTTTCGATTATTGGCTTGTCTATTCGTGACAAACGCGTATACGAGGCGCTGCTGGCAATTCCTAATAGTTCGCTGCGAGCCATCGCAGAAACAACAAATATTAACCGCGGCAGCGTCTATGAATCCATCAAAAGCCTACGCGCAGCCGGACTTGTCAACAGCGTCACCCAAGGCAAACAGCTGCGCTATCGCGCCGAAGATCCAGCTGTCTTGGCAGAAATTTTACGCGAGAAGCAGCAAGTTTTACAGGTAGCCAACCAGCAGCTTGATCAGTACATTGTCCACCTGCGAACCGCAAACAAAATCGCCGAAACCCGGCATATGGCGGCATTTTACGAGGGCGACGAAGGCTTGGCAAATATTTTGCGCGATATATTGAGTACTTGCCGCCTGCAAAAGGTTAGCCTGTACCGCGTAATTTCCTCGCCGCGCGTCAGCCGTTATCTGTACAACAACTTTCCGAATTTTAGCCGCGAACGCGCCAAACGAAACCTACGAGTACGCGTCTTGCGCTACGCCAAGCCCCTGCGCGCGACAACAGGCTTGGCGGATAGCCGCTACTTAGCCGGGCCAAAACTAGACGACGGCTGCTACACAATATTGTATGCCAGTAAAATGGCTATTATTACCCTGGACAAATATAACTCTATGCACGGAGTAATTATCGACAACGCCAGCCTAGCCTCGGTGCAAACGCGCCTGTTTGACATTGCTTGGCAGGGTGCTAGCGAGGGTTAACCCGCGTCCACTGGTACGATAGCACAACATCAACGCGTAGCTTTCACAAAATTAATCGCCTTGCCCTCGTTCAGCCATCGCTGCTCGTATGTCGTCATGATTTTGTATTCGTCGTCCAGAGATGATTCGTGCAGGTCGAAGCTTAGCTCTGTAATTTGCCATTTTTCTGCCACCAACTGCTCCAAGCTCCAGCAGAAAAAATCGCGGTCGTCATGCTT
>NZ_PQNZ01000019.1:0-12923 GCF_004138385.1 Candidatus Nanosynsacchari sp. TM7_ANC_38.39_G1_1
AAATATTTCAGACAACTTGATTTTCGCGGTATAATGAATTTATGGAAGTGCAAAAACAGGGAATTTTAGTTATTAGCCGCCACGCAGAAAGCGAGTGGAATTTATTAGGTAAGTGGACTGGCTGGACAGATGTCAATTTGACAGAAAAAGGCATGCGCGAAGCCGAGCAGCTTGGTAAAATTATTCGCGATATTCACTTTGATGCCGCTTATACTAGCGAGCTCAAACGTACGCAGCAGACTTGCGATGGAATTCTGCGCGGCAAGGGCGACCAGGAGGATCTCGAACGGATTATCGCCAAGCCGCTTAACGAGCGTGATTACGGCGATTTAACTGGCAAAAACAAATGGGAAGTCAAAGACGAGATTGGCAGTGAGGCATTTCAGGGAATTCGCCGCGGCTGGGATTACCCTGTACCAGGTGGCGAAACGCTCAAAGATGTTTACGCGCGGGCAATTCCATATTTTCAAAGCGAAATCTTGCCGCGGTTGCAAAGAGGCGAAAATATCCTGCTTGTTTCGCACGGTAACACTATTCGCGCGCTGATGAAGTATCTCGACCAGATTCCTGATGAAGAGATTGGTAAAGTGGAAATGCCGTTTGGCACGCTGCTCGTCTATAAGTTTGATGCTGGTCATCAATTGCCGCTAGATAAGCAAACGCGCACCATAGACATCATCCCGCCGAAGGCTTGAATTACCAAATTTCTTTATGCGGCACGCGTAGGATTTTAGCTAAGGCATATTGGATAAGCCAATAAACAGCTGATACCACTAAGCAGAAATTGCCGACGATAGTCATAACTTGGTGCGGTAGTTTAGGAATTGTCGGCGCAAAGAGCAGCAGAATGACCGGCAGAACCGTCAATATTAATTTAATGCAGATTATCAGTTTGTACGACAAGTTTAATTTCCATTTTTTTGCTGGTTGTTGTTTTGGTGGGCGGGTATTGGCGGCTATCGCGTCGGCTGCCGAATGCGTGATTTTAGCGCCAGTCTTGCCGATTTTCTTTGGCAATCCTATTAGCGTGATTATTGACATAACAATAATTGCAGCTGTAATGGCAATAGATACAATGGCAATGAATGGAGCGGCATCGCTATAGCATCCAGAGTGGCTCACGACGGGGCGAGGCGCTTGGCGTTCTGGTAGAAAAATCTTTTGTACAGCTTCTGATTGGAATAACGGATATAGTAATATAATTGCCGTCCATGTCCACTGCAAAAATACTGACAAATACCCTAATGTGCCAAAAATATTAACGACTATGCGGCGGCGCGAGTGTTGTTTGCTTTTCATATAGTTATGATAGCATGAGGAGTATGGGAGGGCAAAATAGGACAATAGCAAAACCTGCCGCTCGTCGGCAGGTTCATAATTCAAATGGTCGGGGTGAAAGGACTCAAACCTTCGACCTCACGGTCCCAAACCGCGCGCGCTATCAACTGCGCCACACCCCGATAGATGTGCAAAGCTATTATATATTATTTTGCGAGTTTTTCCTAGTCGTAATATAATCAAAGCATGAAAATATTATTTTGGAAGTATAGTAATGACTATGACAAGGTTTATAGGTGGCTGATAATTGCTGTGCCAGTAGTAGCGGCAGCTCTTAGTTTATGGATTGGCTTGCGGCAGAGCGTTTGGTTTGATGAAGCATATTCGATAATGGTAGCCAAGCGGTCTGCCAGCGAGATTATTCGGCTGTCGGCACTTGATACTCATCCGCCGCTGTATTATCTCGTTCTGAAAATTTGGGCGAATGTTTTTGGCTGGAGCGAACTGGCATTGCGCTCGCTAAGCGTGATCTTTTATGGAGCCTCAATTGCGGTAGCCGGTTGTTTTATTAAAAAGCATTTTAATGCGCGAGCAGCCATTTATGTGCTAACGATGTTGCTCCTGGCGCCATTATTAATGCGCTACGGTTTCGAAGTTCGCATGTACGCTATGGCGTCGTTAATCGGCGTAGCGGCGACGGCAATGTTGGTACGGGCGCACTCTAGCAAGCGGTGGGCTGACTGGCTTATTTATGGAGTGCTAGTGGCACTCGGTATGTACACGCTATACTACTTGGCGCTTTTGTGGCTGGCTCATCTAGCCTGGCTAGTCGCGATGGATGCTGGTCGGTTGCGTAAGTCTTCATGGAAAGAGTGTCGTTGGATAGGAGCTTATACATTTAGCCTGTTGCTGTTTCTCCCGTGGCTGTCGTCATTTTTGAAGCAGGTTGGCAATGGCGCACTCGCACCAATTGGACAGCCAATGAATCTTGAGCAGTTAGTTGGTATTGTTTCGTTTAATGCAATATACCAGCCGCTTTGGCAACTGGGTGTGATTACCTCAATATTGGTGCTAGCGATAATTTTTGTATCTGTCCGCTCAATTGTTATTACTTTTCATATTAAGAAAAAAAATGATATTTTGTGGCTATTAGTTAGTTATATCAGCGTGCCGATAATGCTATTGATGGTGATTTCTCTGTATAAACCGATGTATGTCGAGCGTTATTTGGCGCACGTTGCGATTGGCTTAGTTATGCTCGTGGGAGCTAGTCTCGCGCTGTCGACCGAACGTGAGAATCGTGAGGTTTGGCGAATAGCCTCACCGTTAGTTCTGCTGGTAGTTCTGGTGGTCGGGGCAACTAACCTCAGCCAGGCTGGTAATTATAACTTTCAGCGTATGCAAAAGCCAAACGTCAACTCTGTTGCTTCTATAGTTAAATGTAGCGAAAACGATGTGGTGTTAGCGGCCGATCCGTATGTGGCGATTGAGCTAGATTATTATCTACCGAATTGCCAGATATACTTTGCTAGTAGTGACCAACATCTTGGCGGCGGTTATGCTCCGCTAGATGGTAGCAGCCGCCAAGTTGCCGACACGAAAAAAGTATTTACTCACGCAAAGAATATCTATAACGTCTACTATAGCGACATGAAAGCTGATCTGCCAGGTAACTATCGCGAGGTCGAAACGATCGATTTATCACCGCTAAAAATCACTAAGTTTAACGCGGAATAATCTTCATCAAAAATTTGGTTCGCACTGCTAGGTAAATAATGGCAATCACCAAAATCGATAGCGCGAGGTTTTGAGGAATCTCGGCTAGACGGTCAAACGAATTAAAATAACTAGCTGGCGCGCCATATTGCGGATTGACTATTAGATGTGCTCCCATGACTACGAAGGCATGAATTGAATAGACGTAAAGCGAATTAGTCCCAAACGGAATAAGTAGCCAGCCGAGGTAGCGTTTAATTTGTTTTTCAAAACGCTGGAAAATCATAAAAAACCCAATAAACCAGAGCAGCGACATAGCTACGCGCGCTGGCGTTAGAGCTAGCTTATCGAAGCTGGCCGCTAGAATAGGGCGAAAATTATTAATAGCTGTCGAAAGATTATCGTTTAAGGCTGGCGCGAAAAACTCGGCAAAAACATTGGCGATGAAAGTGATGATAAACATGGTAAAGATGACAGTTTTGGTACGGCGCCGCGTTTTGGCGGACAAACTATTCCACCATGATTTAATTTGCGGCGAGTAAAATCCTAGCGTGAAGGCGATGAAAAAAATAAATTGCCAAGTAAATGGCTGAGTGAATTCGTTAACCGGCTTTGGCGTTAGCAGCCAAACTAGAGTACTGACGGTTAGAACGATGTACCATTTGCCGCGGCGCAGTAGCCAAAGCGCAGCTGGTGTTAGCGCCAAAAATATCGCATATAGACGCAAGTAATCGGCCCAGCCGTAGAATTCTTGCAAAGTAACTATTCTCCAAAATAGACTAAAGATATTGCTATCTAGCGGAGGCAAAGGCGACTTGACGCCGTCGTTACCAACAAAATGCCAGCCGATCGCAATCGATAATATTGTAATGATGATACTGGTTAGATATAGCATGAAGCTTCGCCGCCAGATCAATTTAGCAGCGTATCTAAACGAACGCTCTGTTAATTTAGCACCGCGGACAATGCCTAATACTAATCCAGAAATAATAAAGAATCCTTCGGCGGCAGTAACGTATAATCTGCTGTCGCCGCTGATGAACACGAGGCCGTTTGGAAAATAACTCAAATGATCAAGTATGATTATCACCAAAAACCAGCCTCTCATTAAATCTAGGCTGACAATACGATTAATTTTTGGTTTTTTTACAGCGCTCATCTTGGTCACTTCTACCAGTATAGCAGGTCCAATCTGGGGATAGTGTTAAAAGTAGCCTAGCGCGGGCGTTTTTTGGCGATATCACGAGCCTGCTCAGTGTACTTGTCTTCAAGCGGGTCTAAAACGACGGCGCCGTATTTACGGATTATAGCTTGCGAAATCATCCAATCGGCAATGTGCGGATTCTTTGGCAAGAGCGGACCGTGCAAATAGGTACCGATAACGTTACGATAACGGGCGCCTTCACGGCCATCAATATTATTGTTGCCTACGCCTTTGATGACGTCGCCGAGTGCTGAGGTATTTTGGCCAAGCGTAGTTAGCCCGGAGTGATTCTCATAACCGATAATTTCACCGAATTCTGGACTTTTGACGATAATATTACCAACAATGCGCTCGTCACCGCCAATTGTCTCTAGGTCAAGAATACCGATACCAGGAATTATGTCGCCGTCTTTGGTAGTAAACGAGCGGCCGAATAGTTGGTATAAACCGCAGATAACTAACATTGGTAAATCGTCGTCAGCTAATCGTTTGAGCTGAGGGGCAATCTTTTGCAGGTCGTCACTAATTCGTAACTGTCCGGAGTCCTGTCCGCCGCCGCCGACGATTAAATCAACATCGTCTGGAAAAGTATCGCCAACGTTGTATTCAATTAGTTTGGTAGCAAAACCGCGCCATTCTAGTCGCCGCTTGAGAGTCAGGACATTGCCCCAGTCGCCGTAAATGTTCATATCGCGCGGATAAAGTTGCAAGATAGTGATAGATTGCGGTTGCTTTTTCATCGGATTTCCTCCACGTCGGTATAGCGGGCTAGTAGTCGTCGTAGTGCTAACATTGCGGTGTAGCTACAATAAATGCGCTTTGGTTGGCGAGTGTGTTTAGTGATAAGTTGGCGCAGTGCAATCGCCAGGTCAGTATCAACAAAATCGATAGGCACTTCGTCGTATTCTAGCCGCAGGGCCATGTCATAGGCGCGGACGCCAGATACAGCAGTGACACCTTGTTCTTGTAAGCTATCGAAATCGACATCCCAGAGCCAGCTCATATCGCGGCCATCGGCGTAAGCATCGTTAATGGCTATCATAGTGGCGTAGTTTGCTGGATCGAACGAAGCTAGGGCTAAGCGGAAGCCAGCCGGGTTTTTGACCAATACTAGCTCGCAGGGTTGTCCATCTATTATTAATTGCTCGCCGCGGCCAAAAGCTGGCTTAATGTTTGATAGCGCTTCGAGCATAGAATCAACATTTAGATTATTACCGAGAATTGCGCGCACTAAAGCAACAGCACCGGTGGCATTTTGAAGATTGTAGATGCCACGCAGATTTAGATTCACCGAGTGATCGCTGCCGTTGAAGCCGATAACGGCGTGCTGGTCTTTAAACTCTTCAAGACTGGTGTCGTCAGCGTACAATTTAGCCGCATTTTGCTCGCTACTGCGTAGAGAATCATCAGAAGGGAAAGTCTGCGAATATTTTGGGTTAACGCCAAAACTTCGCAGCGGTGATTTGATGTCGTTTACAAAATCAGGACTACTTAATCGCGGGTCGTCGCGGTTAAGGACTACGCACTTTGTTGTGTTTATTGCAACATTGTGGAGGAGTTTGGCGGTATTGTCAATTTCGCCGAAGCGGTCGAGCTGGTCGCGCATGACATTTAGCAGTAAACAGTAGTTTGGCTTGATTGCTTTTACAAAGTGAACAGCATAGGCTTCGTCGAGTTCAAGCACGGCAATATCGGCGTTAATTCGTCCGTGCAAATCAACTTCGCCTAATAGCGCTGCTGCCACGCCGCGCGTGAAGTTGCTGCCAGTACGGTTGGTAAATACTTTCAGGCCTTGGCTTTCTAGTAATTCGACAACAATTTTGGTGGTAGTGGTTTTGCCGTTGGTGCCGCTGATAAGTGCTACACCCATTGGTAGTTGCTGTAATGTGCGGCTAACAAAATCTGAGTCGATTTTTTCAATTACCAAGCCTGGTAAGGCTGAGCCGCTACCGCCGCGAATCTGTGCAGCTTTCTTGACAGTCTTCCCTAGCATAGTCGTGAGAGTTTGACGCATAAAACTCATTATACCTGTTTTTGGCGCATTATAGTAGCGTCCAAACGCTTTTTGAACTATAATAAAAAGCATATGTTTATTGTGGGCATGATTTCGTGGTGGTATAGCGTTGGTTGGAAGCGGGCAGCAGTAGATGTTTGGGAGTCTATCGAGCGATTATACGATACGTTTTCGCTGGGATTATTGCTGAAGACACTATTTGCGCCGTGGCGGCAAATTTCAGCCGGGAAAGTACGCGGACCAATCGGGGTGCAGTTGCGGGCGTTTTTTGATCGCTTGGTATCGCGAATCATTGGCGGCTTTATAAGGATAATAACGCTGCTGATAGGTGTAGCAGCCTTGTGCTTGATGCTGTTGATTGGTCTACTACGTTTAGCTATTTGGCCATTGGTGCCGTTGATGCCGGCGGTAATGGTTGTTGCGGCAATATCGGGGTGGATACCATGGCATCTTTAGGTACTTTTAGGTATGCGTCTCAGCGAGCTAGCGAAGCGCGCTTTGGGCGGCTGCTGTCGCCGATGATTGCAAAAAGCCTTTCATGGTTAGCGTTATTGCTAGTGGTATCGGGTACTATGCTAGTAACTATGGAGCGTCTGTCGCTAGGTTGGCTGTGCGGTGCTCTGGCGGCAGTATTATATATGGCGGTGAAATTTTATAATTGGCACGTTCACGATCTGCCAGCTGGCAGGGGTGGCTCGGTTGATGATTTGTTAGCCGGCGACGTGTTAGGTCGGTTGTCGCGAGAACCGAGCGTACGAGAGGTCGCTAAAGTAATTGGTGAAGTGCCAAGCGGTCAATTCATGGGGGTGCGGCTTGGTATGACGCCGTCATTTTTAGCCACTATCGCTGAGGGTTCGACGATTTCCGTTGACGAACTGTGGAGTGTAGCTGACGATATTCGCCAAGCCAATCAGCTAGACCGTATCAGCGGTGCCGTATTAGCTACAGCGCTAGTGAGGAGCTTTCCGAATTATCAATCGATAATAGCGCAAACTCATTTAGGAGATGAAGATTTGGATGCTGGTATTTTGTGGCAAGAGCATTTGATGGAGATTGTTCGGCATTTTGGCCAGCGGCGGCGGACTGGCGGATTGGCGCGTGATTGGTCGTTTGGTTGGATTCCGCACCTTGAGCGATTCGGGCAGAATATCAGCGAGCAAATTGGCGCTAGCCGTAATACCTTGTCGATTGACATACCATCGCATGTTCAGGTGATTGATCAGCTAGTGGAAGCTTTTGGTACGGGCGGGCGGCAAAACGCGGTTCTTATCGGTCAAGCTGGTGTTGGTAAAACATCAGTAATTCATGCTTTCGCGGAACGAATTTTGGACGCTGATGCGAATGTACCCGAAAATCTTCGCTTCCGCCAGATCTTCATTCTTGACTCGGCATCGTTGATTGCGGCAGCGCCAGGACGCGGCGAGCTTGAAAACTTAATCATGCAGGTTCTAGGTGAAGCTTACAATGCCAAGAATATAATTGTTTGTCTTGATGACGCGCAGTTATTCTTCGAAGAGGGCGTAGGGTCAGTAGATTTAACAAATGTTTTGCAGCCGATTTTAGATGCTGGCCGACTACGCTTAATTTTGAGCATGGACGAACAGCGCTATCTCGAAATTAGCCGCCGCAACCCGTCGTTAGCTAACTCGCTTAACCGTATTAATGTCGCCGAAACCAACGAAGCAGAGACTAAAAAGGTTCTGCAAGAACAGTTGATTGCTATTGAGTTCAACCGCAAAGTTACTTATATGATACAAGCGATTAACGAAGCTTATCGCTTGAGCCAGCGTTACATTCACGATATAGCTATGCCTGGCCGGGCGCTTAAATTGTTAGAGTCGGCGGCCAGTTTCAGCGAGTCTGGTATCGTGACCATGAATTCTGTGCAGCAAGCGATCGAGCGGACAATGGACGTTAAAGTTAGCGTGGCTAATACGACCGAAGACCGCGAGCGGCTGTTGCATATGGAGGATTTAATTCATGAACGAATGGTTAATCAAGTTCGCGCCGTTAATGTCGTCAGTGATGCTCTGCGCCGCGCTCGCGCTGGCGTCCGCAATGAGAATCGGCCGATTGGTACCTTTCTGTTTCTGGGGCCGACTGGTGTCGGCAAGACGGAGCTATCAAAAGCGCTGGCCGACGTATACTTTGGCGGCGAAGGCAAGTTAATTCGTTTAGATTTGAATGAGTTTGTTCGCTCCGATGATGTCGCTCGTTTAATCGCTGATGGCGCGGATGACCCGATGAGCTTGACCGCACAAGTAATGAAACAGCCTTTCAGTGTGGTGTTGCTCGACGAGATCGAGAAGGCCGCGCCAGAAGTGCTAACTACACTCCTGCAATTACTCGACGAAGGGATTTTGCGCGACGCCAAGAACCGTGAGATTAGCTTTCGCGACGCCATTGTAATTGCCACTAGTAACGCTGGCGCTGATAGGATCCGCGAATATATCGAGCGCGGCTATCGGCTTGAGCAGTTTGAACAGCAGTTTATCAACGAATTAATTAGTTCAAACCAGTTTCGACCAGAGTTTCTCAATCGCTTCGATGAAATTGTACTCTTTCGTCCGTTTACGCCTGCCGAGTTGGTGCAAGTGCTTGATCTGATTCTGGCTGGCGTCAACAAAACTCTATTGCCGCAAAAAGTGTCAGTGACTGTTGATGACGACGCGAAACAGCTTCTCGTTCAGCAAGGATACGACCCGCGGCTAGGCGTTCGGCCGATGCGCCGCGTCGTTCAGAAAGCGGTGGAGAATACTATCGCTAAGCTCATGCTATCGGGGGCGGTCAATCCGGGCGATTCGGTGAACATTGATGCCGAGCAAGTACGGCGAATTTTTGAAGAATCTGAATCGCAAGTAGCTCCATTGCAAGGCGATGTGCCTAACCAGCAGAACCAAGCTTAAGAAAGTTTTCTAACAAGAGTTTTGGCGGCGCGGCGGTTGACTGGTGCAACAATACCAACGGCTAGCGCGCCAATACCGCGCACGAGTGCCCGTGCTTTGGTTTTGTAGCGTTCTTTTTTGCTGAGGGATGTATTAGTGGTATCAAGCTGCGGCGACTCGGACCAGAATGCTAGCCGCACCGCTCTGACGCCGAGTGCCAAGCCTCGCTTTTTATTGCCGGCAAGCGTCTCGGCGTAGCTGGCTCGAGCGGTAAAATTAATATCATATTGATCAATACGATTTAGTCCGTCGGCATGTTTGTGCGAATCCTCGAGTTTTTCTAGTCCGTAACGAAAAGTTTCAACAGTCTCGGTATTATTTTTTGGAGTATCAAAAGTCTCATCGCTTGCTATGCGCGACAATTGCATGGTTGCTAGCATGGCTGCGCTAGCTCCCAGCTCGCGCAGCGTGCTACGATTTGGTTCTTGTTCGGCTAAAGTTTTGTGTTGATCAACTGCCTCAGTAAGCCATTTTTCAGCTTCTTCGTAGTTGTCTAGATGTCTATAGGCATTACCTACGTCGCGCGCCATCCGAGCCTTTTCGGATGGATCTGACGTTATATTGTATGCCATTATCGCTAGCGTTGCGGCAAGAGAATAAGATCCATCGTGAATTGCTTGTACAGCCGATCTTGAACAGTCGTCAAAACTTAGTTCGCCGCCTTTAGTCTCCATACCTATATTATAACATGAAAAATTACCTAATGCAAGGTATGCGTTTCGTATTTTTGCCAGCAATTATCTCACTAGTCGCCAAGGCTTATTTTGATAGTGACGTAGCTAGTTTGATCATGGTCGAATTCACTAGTGGTCATCTTCGTGTACGGCTTGGCTATCTCGGAGGTGCCGTATGTATAATCTTTATGCAGCGCCTGCGGTATAACGCTCAGGTATAAAATATGGCCGTTAGTATCCTTGAACGTATCGCTTTGAACGATAGTATCTTTATCTTTTGTATTGATAAGCGAGAAGCCAGATTCTTTAATTTTTTCGGTTAAATCCATACGAGTTTTACTTACGGAAGTATTATGTCCATACTCTGTAGTGATAGACTTATCATTTGAAATATTACTTTTATAAACCGCCAGTCTATACGATTCATCTAGCTTCAAATTGCTATATATACTATGAATTTGGTTATAGCGGGCAGTGTTGGTGTATTCTACGACCATTCTGTCGACTAGATATACGCTCATAGCTGTTAGCCAAAAAAGCACAAAAACCAATATCGCATACACCAGTAAGCTTCGGCGCACCATGAAGTGAGTGTCTGTTTTTGTAATGTGTTTGACACGCTGCTTGCGAGTCTTCTTGAGAGATTTATTTGCCTTGGTAACCATAAACATAGTGTAGCATACCGATGCGATTATTGGCTAAGTATAGTTGTGGTGACAGATGATCCGCTGATTATCGCGCCGGATAGCAAAGGTTGTTCCGTGGCTCTATTTGGATCAAGCGGTTGGCGGCCTAAATTGTTGACATTATCGACAAGGGCAGGGAAATTAGCTGCCAAATCATTATACGGCCTGCCATCGGGTATCGTGCTATCGGTGGTGATGAATACCCAGCCGGCATTGCGTTGGCGCGATAAATTGATTATTTTTTGGTAATCGCTAGCTTTTGCGGCATAAATCGTATGGAAAATACGATGGGAGTTTGCCGGATCTTTTTCAAAGGCAGAGTAAGCGGTCTTATAGTTATTGATATATTCGTCAGCAGTGCCTTCGTTAGTCATGAAAATGTCAGCGTATGGCGCAATCGCGTCGGTGATGTGCGTACCAGGATTGGCAACGACTAATTTGTTGCCGTAAGTGCTTTTCGTGTAGTTGTATAATTCTGCCATGTAAGCCGTTGCGCCGTTATTTCTGGATGATATCTCGTCGAAGTAAAACCCGTGAATTTTATCTGTCCCGTAAAGTTCAATGAACTTAGCCATGGCGGCTTTAACTTCGGCAATTGGGCGGGTTTGATGAATAGTGCGGATGTAAGCGACAGTTTTGAAGCCAAGCTCGGCGTTCTTTTTTAGCAGCCGCACATAGCCTGGGTCGAGCTTGGCGTCAGGACTGCCGTCTGCCATGATGAGTGTATACGGGATTTTGCTGCTGCCTGCTGTATGAACCGCTTTCCAGTAGTCAGAGAACTCGCTGCCGCCAGCCTCAGCGAGCGGATAGACGTATGATAGCATAAAGACCGATTGAGCGTTGACCGCTGTATAGGAACTGGTATTTGTTTTATTGACCATACCAGCGACAGCGTTGCTAAGAGAAACGGTGTAAGTTTTACCTTTACCGCCAGTGCCGGCATTGGTGTCAATGTAGAATTTGGCGCTGGTTTCTCCGGCTTTAATAACCACTCGCTGGCTGTCCCAACGGACGTTGAGATTGTTCGGATTGCTAGTATTGTGTGTAACTCTAATATCTGCGCTAACATCGGTACTGGCTGCTTTGTCTAGAGTTGCCGTGTAAACAGCGGTTTCGCCTTCTTTGACGTTGGTTGGTCCATGAAGAGTAATTTTTGGCGCAGTCGCAGCAGGACTGATTATTCCCGCGCCAGTACCGCCGCCCAAATCATCAACTACCGACCCGCTAAATCCGCTGGTGACGCTCTCTTTGTGTCCTTTTTTGTCGGTGTAACTGGCTTGGATGATGACTTGCATACCCAGGTGGTCTTTGGTTTGCGCGAGAGTTTTGCCAGTTCCCAAGAATTTGCCGTAAAATTCGTACCATCGGTAAGTAATACCGCTTTCCGGTACGCCATCGGCATCGGTAATACGGGCAGTAAATACCTGTCCGACTCGGTTTATTCCGTCGATGGTGACGCTACCATGGTTATTATTTGATGCGGCGTTGCCAACAGCTGCCGTAGCTGAGCTAATTAAATCTTTCATTACGTTTTTGTTGTTAGCATGAGTTGTTTTGACAGTGATTTTTTTACCCACTTCGGCTGGCGTTAATTTGTACGAGAAATAGCTGGCGCCAGGAATAGCCGCGCCGTCGGCAAACCATTGATAATATCGTATACCGCCGTCTTTCAATCCGTCGGGATCGTCAATTTGCGCGATTAGGGTTGACCCGACTTCTGCGGCGCCGACGATTTTTACGGCTGCTTGCGCTGGCTCGGGTGTTGGCTTAGGCGGCTTGGACGGATTGGGCGGTGTAGTCGGTTTGTTATTGTTGGGCTTAGTGGACGGAGTATTCGCAGGTTTATGGTTAGCAGCATTGTGAATTGACGGTCTGCCTGACGATGCTATTTGGCGGTAATGATAAGTATTGTGATTTCCAACAACCGAGACGCCATTTCCAGCCGTCTTGGTAGAATCACTAGGCGAGCTGTTCGTGGATTCATCAGTCTTGGTCTGGCTAGTCTCGTTCTTGCCATCCGGGTTCGAACTTGGTTCTGAATCCGAGTCTGGTCGCTGCGGCTTGCTGTTTTCGTCGTCTGCTTGAGAAGTAGTATCATGGCTAGGTCCTTGATTTGTCTGATTATGCTGGTTCATGCTAATCAAACTGTTAAACAGCCAATACAACAAAACCGCCGTTAACACAACAGCAAACAACCCAATTATAAGTTTTATTTTTTTATGATTTGACTGTTGATTTTCCATATTCCTCTCCTCAGAATACAATACTTCAATTTAAGCATAGGCGATATGGAAAGTCAAATAACGAATCAATCGATCAAAAAAATAGACAGCTGTCATTGCTGCTATCTTTGGTACCCCGCACAGGAATCGAACCTGCAACCTTTGGTACCGGAAACCAACGCTC
>NZ_PQNZ01000002.1:0-39755 GCF_004138385.1 Candidatus Nanosynsacchari sp. TM7_ANC_38.39_G1_1
GTCCCGATTGGTACAAAGAGGAGCAGAAATTTGCTGGTGGTGAAGGTTTGGAGTTGGAAGTTTTTAATGACGCGCCAGAATTAGTGCCGCGCTTCATGGCGGTAGCGATTAAAGATATCGAGGTCAAGCCCAGTCCGCTGTGGCTGCAATGCCAGCTGGTGGCAATGGGCGGTAAGCCGATTAACAACATTGTTGATGCCACGAATTACATTATGCTGATGACGGCGCAGCCAACGCACGCCTATGATTATGACAAATTGCGCGGGTCTACACTCGGGGCGCGGATGGCTCGTGACGGCGAGAAAGTCAGTTTGCTCAATGGCAAAGAATATGAGTTGACGAGTGATGACATCGTCATAGCTGATGGCGAGGGTGTGATTGGCCTGGCGGGAATTATGGGCGGTACCGACACCGAGGTTTCAAATGACACCAAAAATATTGTCCTAGAATGCGCTAACTTTGACATGTATGCACTGCGCCGCACGGCCATGCGCCACGGTATTTTTACCGACGCGCTGACGCGGTTTAATAAGGGCCAGTCGCCGCTCCAAAATGCTGCCGTATTGAAGCAGCTGATGAGTATGGTTGGCGGGGTACAGGCGAGCGAAGTGTTTGATGAGCGCAACGATCGCCTGATGGTCATGCAGCGCGATTCGCGAGTTACATTTGGCTCTGCTGGCAAGGAAACCATCTCGATTTTCGATTGGGGTGCAGTGACTGGCGTCTTAGTGTTGGAAAGTAATTTTGTGAATGAACGTTTGGGCACAGAATTTTCGCCGCAAGAAATCTGCCGTATCTTGAGGAATGTTGAAATTAAGGCGCATGAGGAACCCGAGCCAAATACGCCTTATCAATTTGAAGTAATCGCGCCATTCTGGCGCACCGACCTTGAACTACCTGAAGATATCGTCGAAGAAGTCGGCCGGCTATATGGCTTTGATAAACTACCGCGCCAATTGCCAATGCGCAGTATCAAGCCGGCGCCGAGGAATCTGCGCTGCCAGCTCAAACAAGCGATTCGCCAGAGCCTGTCGCGCGCCGGCGCCAACGAAGTCTTGACCTACAGCTTCGTCCACGAGCGTGTCCTGAAAAACGCCGAGCAAGACCCGAGCCGCGCCTATCGGCTAAGCAACGCTTTAAGCCCTGATTTGCAGTATTATCGCACTAGCGTGCTACCGAGTTTGCTGGATAAAGTTCACGCCAACATCAAAGCCGGCCACGACGAATTCATGTTGTTTGAAATCGGCAAAATTCACGATAAAGAATTGCCGCTTACTGACGAGAATCTGCCAAGCGAGCAGACGTTTGTCGACGGTGTTTACGCTAGCAAAAAGCCGCGAGCCGGCGCGCCGTTTTATAAAGCGAGGAAGCTAGTGGATAGGCTGTTGGCGGATATTAACGTTGAGGCTGATTTTGTGAAAATAGCAGAGTCTGACGCGGATATACCAGCGCCGTTTGACGGCCAGCGCAGTGCTTGGATTGTCGCAAAAAACGATGACAAGCTGGGTATTGTCGGTGAATTATCTCAGGCAGTGCGGCGTAATTTCAAGCTGCCAGATTACACGGCAGCGTTCTCGCTTGACGTTGAAAAATTGCAAGTCTGTTTGGCTGAAAATCGAGAGTATAATTACCGGCCGCTGAGCCGTTTTCCGTCAATCAGTCAAGATATCTCGCTGCGCTCAAGCGTGGAAATTTCTCATGATGAGTTACTGCGAACGGTTCGGCAATGCTTGGACGAGTCAAAAAACCTACATTGCCGCGTACAGACGCTTGGTATATACCAGCCGAAAGACAATGCAGCTATCAAAACTACAACTCTCCGATTAACGTTCACTAGCTATCAGCAAACCCTGACTGACGCTGAAGTCAAACCGATTATGGATAATATTGCGACGGCATCGCTTACTAAACTTGACGCCGAGCGAGTGTAGCTTATTTTAGTTGTTTTTGATTAGAACGCAGCGGGCGTTCTGGCAGGTTGTTGCGCAACGTTACTAGGCTGCGCCGTGTTGGGCGGCCGATAAGTACGCCGAACGAGGCGCCAGCAGCAATGGCTACCGCGATTAGTATAGCTCGCATCAATAACAGAGTACCGTCTGCAGCGGCCGGATTAGCGACTAGCGCCATTAGCCCGTTATATAAGGTTAGGCCGGGAACCAGCGGTACGATACCGGCATCGATGATGGCTTGGCTAGGAATTCTGGTCAAACGTGAAACAACAGTGGCTGTAAAGCCAACAGTAAATCCAGCGACGGCGTTAGCAGGGATAATTATCAAACCTAATTCTGATACAGCTAACAGCACATAATACCCCAATAGTCCGCTGGCGCCAGTGATTAATAATCCAACTGGCCGCGAATTATTACTTAATGCAAATGATGCCGAGATGATGACGGCGCCAATATACTGATAGGTGGTGTTTGTAAAGGATAAGCTGTTAGGGGTTGCGACAAACGCTAAGCCAAACTGCCTGGCGGCGTACAGGCCCATACTTACACCCAGTACAATACCAAGCGTCAACATCACTACCTTTAATAGCCGAGCGCTAGCCGTGACGTAATATTCGTCAATTGCGTCTTGAAAGGCGCCGACAATCATCATGCCAGCTACTAGCAAGACGATACCGCCAACGGTTAATATCGTCGGATCAATCAAAGCAAAAAATTCCCAATATTTATGATTAACTAGCCACAACATACCGGTAGAGACTAACGTGACTGATAACGCGGCAATAATCTGAATGAAAAATGGCGGCAGCGCAGCGCGCCCTAGTAGCTTTATTAGAAGAGTAATTAAAAAACCTATGATAAAGGCAGCCAGGATAATCGGTATAGACGTCGTGTAGAGCGCAACCGAGCCGGCACTCAGGCCGCCGCCAGCAATATAACTGATAATGCCAGGATAGCGCTTATTGTTGGCAATGATGGCATCGAGTTCATTTTCGGCATCATCTAGAGTGACTTTATGGTTGGCAATTTGGCTGGCTAGGTTTTGTAATTTGCGCATTAGCCGGTAATCGGTAGCGCGCGGCGAGATAGTGCGGATCAGTGTCAACGGTTCGCGATCGATGCCGCGGTCTTGCGAGAGCGTAATTTGATTAAAGCTGACATCGATATGTACTTTTCGCTTGCAATATGTGTCGGTTACCCCGAGCGCCATATGCACGACGCTATTCGCTGGCGTGCCCATTGATAGCAAATGGTCTGACATGTTCATAACCAGCCGCAAGGCTCGCATATTCGGCGTCAGTGTCTCATCGATTTTCTCGATATCAACTTGATCAGCATCGTCGGTTGCTGTCAAGATGCTTGTTAGCGAGTGGCGCATAAAGCGAATAAGCGGATTCATATCTTGATTATGGCAAAAAACCTATTAGTATTCTAGAGGCATATGATGTCATTTTCACAACTCCTTCAGCGGGTCATGGTCGCGGTTGCTGGTATGTTGAATGCTATCGAAATTAATCCGCTTTTGCTATACTGATTTAGTATGGGTAGACAGGGGTTATCGCGCGATCAAGTAGTTATTCAACGCCAGAAATATGGTGAGAATCGGTTGCCTGACCGCGAAAATAAAAGCATTGTTAGGCTGATCTTGACAATTATTAGCGAGCCGATGATTTTCTTGTTGCTGGCAGTGGTAGTGGTCTACTTTTTCTTGGGTGATTGGCACGAAACGGTGGTTCTGGCGCTGTCGGTAGTTGGCGTGGTGGCTCTAGAATTGTATCAAGATTCTAAAACTGAGCGAGCGTTGGAAGCGTTGCGGTCATTGTCTGCGCCGCAATGCCAAGTGGTGCGCGCTGGCGAATATGTTACCATTCCTAGCGTAGAGGTGGTAGTTGGCGATATTTTGGTTGTCGGCGAAGGTAGCCGAGTGGCTGCTGATGGTAAGCTCATTGAATCGTCAAACGTCGCTGCTAACGAAAGTATTTTGACTGGCGAATCGCTGCCAGTCGAGAAGACCGCTGGCAACCAAGTCTTCTCTGGTACGGTAATAACATCTGGACACGGACTCGTCGAAGTAACCGCTGTCGGCGAGCATACTGAAATGGGGCGCATTGGCGTGTCGCTGCACGAAATTAAACCAGAAAAGACATTATTGCAAAAGGAAGTTGGCCGAGTCGTGCGCTATATAGCGGTGGCGGCAGTGCTCTTGGCAATGTTATTGACGTTGCTGTTTTGGTTGTTACGCGGCGACTTTTTGCATGGATTTTTGGCGGGACTGACGTTGTCGATTGCGATTTTACCCGAGGAATTTCCGGTGGTCTTGTCGGTGTTTATGGCGCTGGGAGCTTGGCGCTTGGCCAAGAGCAACGTGCTAGCACGCAAGAATCAGACTATCGAGACACTTGGCGGCGCAACGGTGCTTTGCACGGACAAAACTGGGACGCTGACCGAGAATCGTATGGCGATAACTCAGGTGATTGCGATTAGCGGCGAAGAGCCTAACGATGCGCAGCGTAGAGAGATTATTTCTTACGGCATTCTGGCGTCGCAAAAAAATCCGTCCGATCCGATGGAGGAGGCATTCTTGGCGGCAGCCGATGATCTGGCGGCGATTTATAACGGTATGGATATTGTCAAAGAATATCCGCTAGATAGCCATTCGTTTTCGGTAGCGCAAATTTGGGGGCGCGGCGGTAAGCCTGAAATTATAGCGTTGAAAGGCGCTCCGGAGGAGGTTTTTCGACTATGCCGCTTGCCCCGTGAGCAGCAAAGACGACTGCAAGAGATTGCCGACGATGCAGCCGATGACGGCTTGCGTGTATTAGCAATTGCCAAGGTAGTAGCGAAAAACATCGAACCCTCTCGTGATGACTATCAATACGAGCTGCTAGGTTTGGTGGGGTTGTCTGATCCGATTCGTACCGAGGCTAAGGATGCTGTCGCCTTGGCACACCGAGCTGGCATCAAAGTGATTATGCTAACTGGCGACCACGCCGAGACGGCGCGGCGTATCGGCCGCGAGATTGGTTTGAATACTGAGCAGGTGGTAACCGGTCAAGAATTTTTGTCGATGAACGAAAAACAGCAGCGCGAGCTTGTCAAAACCACAGAAATCTACAGCCGCGTCGCACCAAATGTTAAGCTGGCGATCATTACTGCCTTGAAGCAAAACGGCGAAGTGGTAGCGATGACTGGCGACGGCGTTAATGACGGCCCGGCCCTCAAGAGCGCGCATATCGGTATCGCTATGGGCCAGCGCGGTACCGACGTTGCGCGCGAAGCGGCGTCTCTGGTGCTATTGGACGACAACTTTGCTTCGATCGTTCAGGGTGTGCGTATCGGCCGAAGGATTTTTGCTAACTTGCAAAAAGCGGTGATGTATATCATGATTGTGCATATCCCGATTGCTGCGTTGTCAATTGTGCCAGTATTGCTTGGTTGGGAATTGATTTTACTGCCAATTCACATCGTATTTTTTGAATTTATTATTGATCCTGCTTGTACGCTAGTGTTTGAGGGCGAGCCAGAGGATGAAGACGCGATGCGCCAGCCGCCGCGGCGAATTTCGCAGCCATTATTTAGTCGAGCGGTAGTGCTAGAAAGTTTAGCAATTGGCGGCTTGCTGGCGCTGATGGCCGTTCTAATTCATGGCCGCATGCTGGGTAGTGGTGCTTCTAGCGATCAAGCGCGAGCGGTAACTTACTTAACGATAATTCTCGCTAACATCGGTATGATTTTGGCGCTATCCGGCCGCAAAATCATTCGCTTGGCTGTTAAACAGCGTGGCAAGAATGCCTTGGCCATTGTGGTGGTCACGGCTTCTGTCGCCTTGGCGGTGGTCTATAGTCTGCCATTTCTGCGCAATTTATTCAAAATCGCACCGTTGCCGCCAGCTGAATTCGGCTTAGCGGCAACCGCGGCGATTTTTGCGTCGCTGCTGGCGGCAATTGTGCGCAAACTATGGAAATAATCGAGATTTTATGCTATAATGAAAAGATAAACTAGAGAGGGGAAATAATGGCAACGTCAAGGAAGCAACGTGCTGGCATTTTGATTATTGTGGTCGCGACCGTTCTAGGTACGTTAGGATCATTCGCAGTGATGATTTTATCAATGCAGTCAAACAAGCAAGCTCAGGCGGACTACCAAAAAGTTCTAAGCGAGTATAAAAAAGAGCAAACTGCTTACGAACAAAAAAAACAAGCGCAAGCCGACAAGCTGTCAGCTAAATATTACGAGACGTTCAAACAGTATTCTAGCCAAGTTGCAAAGTTCGAAATCGATAGCGTCAAATCGCTAGTGACCGAAGATCTAACAGAGGGCGATGGCGCATTGGTAGACGATAAAACTAATTTTGCGGCTTATTATATTGGCTGGGATGCAAATGGTGATATCTTTGATCAGAGCATTGATAATAATAAGCTGAAAACGCCGTTGCCAGTAAGCGGGTTGAGCACGGCTGGTATAATTAACGGCTGGAAAGAAGGCTTGAAAGGAATGAAAATCGGCGGCGTGCGGCTATTGTCTATCCCAGCTGACAAAGCATACGGCGAGGCCGGCAGCAAAGACTCTAAAGGCAAGCAAATTATCGCGCCGAACATGCCATTGAAATTCGTCGTTATGGCGATTCCAGCGCCAGAAACTATCACTCCGCCAGATATGACGAAGCTGATGAACGCATACCAAGAAGCTCAACGAGCGCAGTAAGACGAGGAGGAAATCTGCATGGAAGATATAAAACCTGTGGTGATGATTGGCGCTGGCCCGAGTGCGCTAGCGGCAGCGATTTATACTACGCGCGAGGGTATTGCTACGACTCTTTACGAGAAGGGCGTCGTTGGCGGTCTAGCGGCAATTACCGATAAAATCGACAACTATCCCGGTTTTCCCGATGGCGTCCCAGGGATGGAATTAGCAGATAATCTGCGCAAGCAAGCTGAACGCTTTGGTGCCAAGATTGATTACGGCGACGTTTCAGCACTGCGCCATCAGGATGGCGTTAATATTTTGACAGTTGACGGTCAAGAGGTTAAAGCTCGCGCTGTACTGATTGCTACAGGCAGCGGTTATAAGAAACTTGGCATTCCTGGCGAGGCAGAATTTTATGGCCGCGGCGTGCATTATTGTGCGACCTGCGACGGTGCTTTTTATAAAGGTAAAAGGTTAGTCGTTGTTGGTGGCGGCAATTCTGGCGTCCAGGAAGCGATGTTTTTGACGCGTTTTGCCGAGCATATTGATTTGCTGGTGCGAAGTTCCGTAAAGGCCAGCAAGACTCTACAGGACGATTTGCAGAAATACATTGATAATGGCAAAATTACCGTACATTTGCAAACAGTAGCGCAAGAAATCGTCGGCGAGGACGGCGCGGTGGCGGCGGTGCGGGCGCTCGAAAACGGCGCAGAAACGACTTTCGAGGCTGACGGCGTGTTTGTTTTCATCGGCTTGAAGCCGAATACGCAGTTTTTGGCGGATAGCGGCGTTGAGCTTGACGAGTACGGCTTTATCAAAACCGACGACCATTTGGCGACGGCTTTGCCGGGCGTATTTGCTAGCGGCGATGTCCGCAGCGGCGCTACCATGCAGGTAGCTAGTGCTGTCGGCGAGGGGGCGACAGCGGCGCTGAGTATCCGCGAGTATTTAGAAAGCGTCAAATAACTGCTGCTATTCGACGTATTTCTTGCGGAAAGCTTCGAGTTGTTTAATGATGGCTGGGTCGCTAGTCTCGAGGGCGATTTCGCGCGTGCCCATGATGCCAGAGCCGCGCATGAAATTGTGCGACCCTGATAATGCTATTTTCGAGCCGTCAGGCATCGTGAAAACAATGAATTTGGCGTGCAGATATTGCGGATGCTGATATAGGGTTTGTTGCCGGCTGGTTAAGGTGCCGAGTTTGATGAGAAGTTTATTGATCGGCGAGGCAGTGCGCCAATTATTGAAATACAATTTGGCATTTTTGCGCTTGAGAATGCGGTTGAGTTTGCCAGTCGGGCAGTACTGCGATACTAGTACGATGTTTTCAGCTTGTTCGGCTAGGTCGCAGGCGCGCTTGTAAATGAGAGAATTAGTTGGCAAACCTTGGTCAACCAGGACAGTCGAGTGTTCGTCGAGGCCAAACATTGAATTGCGAATCGAACCGCCGCGCTTGTCGGCGCGAGCGATAAGGTATTGCTCGTTAGATAGCTTATCAGCTAACACTTTATTATCAAATCGGAACATGTAATCGACATTAGCTAGGCTCTCGTGGTCCATATTGACGCCGCCGCAAGCGTAGACTATGTCGTCAACAATCGACCACTTGCTATGAGTGCGGCCAGTCATTAGCATATTGGCCTTTTGACCGAGCCAGCGAAAAGCCACGCCTGCTCTTTTTAGCCGCCGTTCTAATTTCATGGCGTGAACGGCGCGCGATGGCTGGCGGCGCGGCGAACGCAGAATGAATTCCTTCGGTTCGAGATAAGTGAATGAATCGGCACAAACCGAGGCTGGTACGCCGCGTTCAGCCGCCGCGCGCTCGACGGCAGCGATTACGGCTTCGGTGTGCTTATCATCGGCGCGAAAGGTGGTCGCTACCATATTGACGCGCTGCTTGGCGTTATCAATTTTAACTGCTAAATCCGACATATAGTCTTCTGCTGTCAGTAGCGTCGGACTCTTTTTCTTACTCATATCTCTATTAGTATACTCTATAGCGTAAAAAACTGGTACTATATAGGTAGTAACTGTAAGCAAAGGAGCAATATGGCAGATTTTAATAAAGTTCTTGACCCGGGAGATGTCAATGGCGGGCTAGTCAATACTGTGGTAGAAATTCCCGAAGGGTCGCGCCTGAAAGTCGAATGGGATCGTCAGCGGGCGGCCTTTATGCTGGACCGCGTCGAGCCAAAAATCTTTGCTAAGCCGTGCAATTACGGCTTTATTCCGCAGACGCTTGATGAGGACGGCGATGAGCTAGATACGCTGATTATTTGCCCAGAGCCGCTAACGACTGGCGTGTGGTTGGAGGCGCGCATTATTGGCGTGCTGCGCTTCGAAGATGACGGCGAAGTCGATGACAAAGTAGTCGTGGTGCCAGCTGATAATCGCGACGACGACCGCATCAACTCGCTCGACGACATTCCGCAGCTGGTTAAGCAGCTTGAACATCACTTCACTCATTACAAAGACCTCAAGAAGCCAGGCAGTACTATCGTCAAGGGCTGGGGCGATGTCGAGGAAGCCAAGACGATTGTCAAACAATGCATTGACCGCTATAATAATCAGTAATAAACTTAAACGGAGCAAATTATGGATTATTATGATTATTCAACTTCGACTTATGCGGCTAGCAGCGATGTCGGTGCGGTTGCAGTTGTAATTTGGCTGTTTGTCATCTTAATTGTAATGGCAGTTTCCATACTAATGATTATCGCCATGTGGCGAATCTTCACTAAGGCTGGCAAGCCAGGCTGGGCGTCATTAGTGCCAATATATAACATGGTAGTAATGATGCAGATTGTCGGCCGGCCAGAGTGGCAAGTCGTACTGATGTTCTTGCCGTTTGCCCATATATACATTTCGATCGTGTTACCGCTAGATTTAGCAAAATCGTTCGGCAAAACGACTGGTTTTGGTGTTTTGATGATCTTCTTCCCGGCGATTATGAATCCGATTTTGGCGTTTGGTTCAAGCCGCTATGTTGGCCCGGTTATGCGGCAGCAACCTGTCTACGGCCAGCCGCCGCAGCCTGGGTATTACGCACCGCAGCCAGCTTACGGACAACCGCAACAACCGGTAGCCTATACTCAACAACCGCAGCCATACGCTCAACCGCAACAACCAGCTGCAACGGTTGTCCAGCCTCAGCCGCCGGTAGCTGAAGGTGGACAGCCGCAGCCGCCTCAGCAGCCGCAAGCATAGGGTAGGTAGCGAACCTTAGGTGCAAACTTAGCAAAATAGCCAGAATTTGTCTGGCTATTTTCGTTTTGGCCGCTATTTTTTGTTGCGGCGAAACGGTGCTGTGCGCTGCAATAGGCTGCCAGCGCGGCCTAGTAGCGAGGTTTTTTTGAGCTGGGCCTTGAGCTTCATACGGGCGTGTCCAGTGATGACATATTCGTTCCAGCCGGGCTTTGGGCGAGCGCGCTTGTTGGTTAGAATCTCGACGGTATCACCGTGCTGCAATTTGTAGCTGAATGGTTCCATCTTGCCGTTTATTAGAAATCCGCTTGATTTAGCGGCTAGATCAGAGTGCACGCGGTAGGCAAAATCTAACGGGAAAGCGCCGTCTGGCAGGTCGTAAATATCACCCTTTGGCGAATAAATAAAAATCCGGTCGCCGAACAAATCGACCTTCAAATTATCAACGTCGAAATCTTTACCTTCGCGAATCATCGATGCTGCCGACTGCAAATGCTTAATCCAGTGTAAATCTGTCGGCAGGCTGGTCATTTTGCCCTTGATATAAGCATCAGTTAGCTTTTGCTCATTATAATGAAAACTGGCTGCCAGTCCGCGTTCGGCGTAATCGTGCATCTCGCGGGTGCGGATCTGGAATTCGACCGCTTGGCCGTTTTTAGTAACCACCGTAGTGTGCAGTGATTGGTAGCCGTTGGGCTTCGGTTTCGAGATGTAATCTTTGATTCGCCCAACCATCGGCTCGTACATATTGTGCAGTTCGTTGAGTACCAGATAGCAAGTGTCGATGTCGTCAACGATAATCCTTAGCGCGATCAAATCGTAAATATCGTCGATGTTGGGGACGCGCTTCATCTTCTTATACAGGCTGTAGGTACTCTTGACGCGGCCGTCGATTTGGTGCTGGATTTTCTCGTCGCTGAGGCGCGAATCGACAGCGCGGCGGACGGCATCTAGCTTGCGTTGAGATTTCTTTAAGCGGCTATCCTTGAGGGCGACAGTTTGGTTGTATTCCTCGGGCATTAAATATTTGAAGCTCAACTCTTCGAGCTGTACGCGCAGTCGCCCCATATTTAACCGATCGGCTAACGGTGCGAAAACATCCAGTGTCTCGCGAGCGATTTTCTTCTGCTTTTCCGGACTTTTGAATTGCAAAGTTTGCATATTATGCAGGCGGTCGGCCAGCTTGATGATGATCACTCGCACGTCTTGGCCGACAGCGATGAGTAATTTCGTCAAATTATCGGTAGTACTTGGCAAATACGATTCGAGGTTTTTCATGCCGGCGCGGGCTTGGCTAACCTTGGTGACACCGTCAACCAGAAAAGCGATATCCCGGCCGAATAGCTCGGTGATTTCCTCTAGTGTAGCATCAGTGTCCTCGACTGTATCGTGCAGTACGCCAGCAATCACCGAATCAATATCCATGCCCCAGTCGACCAGCATAGCAGCGACTTGCAGCGGGTGAGTGATGTACGGCTCGCCGCTCTTGCGTAGTTGCCCGTCGTGTTTATCGGTAGCATAATGGATTGCTTTTTCTAACAATGCGACCTGCTCTTCACTGTAATGGCTTCTAGCCAGATTAACCAGCTCGACCTCGTTCATAGCCTTATTATAGCAAATTTGCCAAAGCTATTGCGCTTTTGCTAAAATATTAGCAAAGATGGCTTAATCAAGGAGTGGGCATGGTGAAGATAAAGGTAGCGATTAACGGTTTTTGCCGGGTTGGCCGCAGTGTTTTCAAAATTGCGCAGAGCCGTTCAGATATCGAAATAGCGGCTATTCGGACGCATCTGAGCGCCGAGCAGTGCGCTTATCTGCTGAAGCACGACTCGATTTATGGCCATTATGCCAAGGCGATTGGCACTGGCGACGCGTCGCTATATGTTGGCGACCGGATCATTCCTATCATAAGCGACAAGCGGACAACCAAATTGCCGTGGGACGACCTCGGTATTGATGTTTTGATTGATGCCGGATGCCAGACTGATGCTGCTGAACTACGCCGCCATCGGACAGCTGGCGCTCGGCGCGTGGCGTCGTTGTCGCAGTGCGCTGATTTTGCGACGATCGTCATGGGCGTCAATGACGGATTGGTCAATGTCTCGACGGATATTGTCTGCAGCGGCGATGCGGCGATTAGCTCGGTAGCGCCAGTCATTGCAGCGCTTGATCAAGCGGTTGGTGTCGAGGCGGCAACGATTACAGCGACTGGCAATTATCATTTTGCTGGTTCGCTATTAAAGACTGAGCGTCTGGGCGACAGCGACTTGGTGGCGATGGCGGCTGATTACGGCCAGCGATTGCAGGCAGTTTTGCCAAATGTTGCGAGCGCGGTAAGCGGGCTTGCAATTAGCAGCCGCCAGTACGGTAACGTTGGTCTATCAACGGTTTCGCTGCTGCTGCGCGAATCAATCGCGGCCAAGAAAATAAACGAGATTTTAACGCATGCTGCCCGCGAACCGCTGTATAGCGGCATTTTGGCAGTTACCGACAAAGAGCTGGTAGCCGAGGATTTTCGCGGCAATAGCTACAGCTCGACAGTTGATGTCGGCTTGACGTCGGTGGTTGCCGTGCGATTGGCGCAAGTGTCGACTTGGTACGATGGCGAGTGGGCCAGCGCTAACCGTTTGGTCGAGTTGGCGGCTGAAACTGGACGNTANGCGCGGAATGTGCAGTAAGCTTACTCTTATGATAGGATTAACAAAATCCTACTCTAACGGGGCTTGCCAGGGGCGCGCATTATGCTTATACTTGTAGTATGAAGATTTTTCTAGGAGCGGATCATGGTGGGTTTTATCTGAAGGAGAAGATTGAAGCTTATCTGACCAAGCGCGGCATCGAGTGGGAGGATGTCGGCGACAAGATACTCGATCCGCAGGACGACTTCCCGCAGTTTGCTCAAATGGCCGTGACCAAGGTGTTGGGCGAGGACGATTCTACTGATCCGCGGGCGATTCTGGTTTGCACTGGCGGCCAAGGTATGGCGATGGCAGCTAACCGTTTTCGCGGCATCCGGGCGGCAGTGATTTGGGATAAGTTCGAAGCGCATGAGTGCCGTAATGATAACGACTGTAACGTCCTATGCTTGCCGGCGCGGGTACTGGACGCTCCGGGCGACGACTTAGAGCTCTGGAAAGAAATTATTGACGAGTGGATCGCTACGCCATTTGCCGGCGCGGCGCGGTTTGTTCGTCGCAACGCAGAATTGGATGCTTTCTGATGGCCGAGATTGTTCCGACAGTGCTCTGCGAAAATGCAGAAGATTACAAGCTAACGATTGAGCGTTTATCGCCGTTCGCTAAGCGCGTTCATCTAGATTTGGCTGATGGTGAATTTGCACCGACCAAAACCGTTGAGCTGAGCGAAATGTGGTGGCCGCAAGATTGGCAGGTTGATATCCATGCTATGGTAGCGCGGCCGAGTTTGTATGTTGATGCTTTGGTGCAAATGCGGCCGTCGCTGGTGATTTTTCATGCCGAAGTTGATGAGGATTTGCAGCCTTCTATCCAGCAGCTCAAAGCTTCGGGTATTCAGACTGGCGTGGGATTGCTGCGCCCAACGGTGCCAAATACCGTCAAAGATGTCATCAGCGCAGTTGATCATGTACTGGTGTTTAGCGGTGATTTGGGCCACTACGGCGGCAAGGCCAGCTTGATGCAGCTGGAAAAGGTTCGCTTGATTCGCAGCATCCATCCTAGCGTTGAAGTCGGCTGGGATGGCGGCGCGACGCTCGAAAATGTTTTTAGCCTGGCGCAAGGCGGCGTTAATATCGTCAACTGCGGCAGCGCTATCCATTCGGCGCCAGATCCGGCAGAAGCTTATCAGAAATTAGTAGCAGAAGTTAATAAGCAAGGAGTAATCTAGGTGGCTCGCGAAAAATTATCTATTCCACAGCTCAAAATAAAAGCCAACGATGTGCGGCGCGACGTAGTTCATATGCTAGAGCTGGCCAAGAGCGGGCACCCAGGCGGTGCGCTGGGGCTGGCGGATATCGTCACGGCACTATATTTCAATATTATGAATATCGATCCGCAGAACCCTGAATGGCCAGAGCGCGATATCTTCATGTTGAGTAATGGCCACACAGTGCCGGTACAATACGCGGCCATGGCCGAGGCAGGATACTTCCCAGTCGAGGAGCTGTCGACGCTGCGCAAGCTCGGATCGCGCCTGCAGGGCCACCCAGAGCGCGTCAAGTTGCCAGGGCTCGAGAATACTTCCGGGCCGCTAGGCAGCGGTATCGGGCAAGCGGCGGGTTACGCGTATGCGCTGCAGTATCTGGATAAGCAGCGCCACCGCTGGGTGTACGCGATTGCCGGCGACGGCGAGCTTGATGAAGGTAATATCTGGGAGTCGGCGATGTTTGCCGGTAAGTATAAACTACGCCAGTTAATCCTCTTCATTGACCGCAATAATATCCAGATTGACGGCCCGACCGAAGATGTCATGCCGCTGGAAGATTTGCGCGGTAAGTGGGAAAGCTTTGGCTGGCACGTCCAAGAAATCGACGGCAACAATATCGAAGGCATCATCGGCGCGGTGAATCTGGCTAAGGCGATCGAGAATCGGCCGTGCTGTATCATCGCGCATACGATTCCAGGCCGCGGTGTTGGCTTTATGGAATACGATTACAAGTGGCACGGCGTAGCGCCATCAAGCGATCAGGCGGCTACGGCGCTGGCTGATTTGGCGCATTCAGAATTACAGCAAGATGCAGGAGGATATTATGAGTAATCAATCGTCTAACAATTCGATGCCATCCAAGGCGCCGAAACCGCCAACTCCACCAAAGCCGCCGAAACCGCCGAAGCCTTCGGCCGCATCCGCTCCGTCAGAGCCGCCAGTTCAGCCAGCTGCCTCAGCGCCGCCTGTTTCGCCGCCAGCGCCGCAATATGCTGCTCCGCAGTACACCGCTCCGCCGGCAAACAATACTTATCCGCCGGCTAGCCCTTACGCTTATCCGTATTCGCAGCCTGCGCCAACACAGTCGCCGGGCAACTGGATGGGTGCTGTTAGTATCATACTTGGCTTGCTTTGGGTGAGTATGATTGGCTTGCCGCTCGGCATTGCTAGCGTTGTTAAGGCGAACCGCTACGGTACTTCGAAAGCAGCAGGTGTTATCGGTATTATTATTAATTCGGTTACGCTTGTTATTTCTATTATCGTTACGATACTTCTAGTGTCTGGGGCGATGCAGCCGCTTTTCTCGCAGTTTGATCACGCCGGTGATAACAAAGGCAAGGAGAAAGATAGCGCCAGAACTGTCCGAAGCGTCTCGCTTGATGATAATTACCAGCCGCAGGGTTCGCCAGTTTGGCGCATCGAAAACGGCAAATTGCCAGAGGGCTGGAAAGAATTTGAGAACGATAACGGTATTCATTGGTATCGGGATAGCAACAGTATTTTAATGACTATATCTGTGGTTGGTAGCGAAAATTTTAGCAGTAGTTCTGATAGAGTTAATTCGCGAAAAGTTATCGAAGACAAGATCGGAAATGCGAAGAGTAACGGTGATTTGGTGACTGGTATAGAGTGGTATCAATCATTTGCTGATTTCGCGAATGACCGCGGCGCTGTGCAACTTTTGTGTGCTCGCGTTTTGGCTAATGACAGCAGCGGTAAGCCGCATTTATCAGTGATTTGCTCGCGAGCATACGGTAAAGGAAGCTACTTATTGTACTTATACAACAATAAAGAATCGCTCGCTGTTTCAGAAAGCGCCAAGGCGATGTTCCGATCGCTAGTGATTCTCGAGAAAAAAGATGCAAAACGATATTCAGGAGAAGGCCGTGTATAATTATCCTCTAAATGACAACATTTATAATGAAAAACCAGAAGCAGAAGCCACGCGCGCTGGTTTTGGGCGCGGCTTGAAGGCAGCCGGCGAAGCTGATGAGCGAGTAGTTGGACTGTGCGCCGATCTGGTCGAGAGCGTCAAAATGGATGCTTTTGCCAAGGCTTTTCCTGAGCGTTATATCGAGGTCGGTATCGCCGAGCAGAATTTAGCGACGGTGGCAAGCGGCCTAGCGCGCGCTGGTAAAATTCCGTTTGCAGCCAGCTATGCGGCGTTTCACCCAGGGCGCAGCTGGGAACAAATCAAAGCGACGATTGCGCTTAACGACATGCCGGTTAAGATTGTCGGCGGACATAGCGGTACAACGGTTGGGCCGGATGGTGCTACCCACCAAATGTTTGAGGATATCGCGTTGATGCGGGTGTTGCCGAACATGATTGTCGTTTGCCCGGGTGATGCTATTGAGGCTGAGAAAGCCACCAAAGTACTTGCCAGGACCGATAAGCCGGCTTACTTGCGGTTAACGCGCGCTGCTACGCCGACATTCAGTACACTGGATTCGCCATTCGAGATTGGCCAGGCGTATGTGTTGCGCCAGGGCAGCGATGCGACGATTGTCAGCACTGGCATCATGACGGCGTACGCGCTGCGAGCAGCTAACGAATTGCAAAGTAGCAGCGTCTCGGTCGAAGTGGTACATGTGCCAACGGTCAAGCCGCTTGATAACGAGACGATTCTGGCCAGTGTTCGCAAAACTGGCCGGGTAGTTACAGTTGAGGACGCGCAAATTGCTGGCGGTTTGGGCGGCGCGGTCGCCGAATTGCTAGGCGAACAGTTGCCGTCGCCGTTATTGCGCATCGGCATGAATGATCGTTTCGGCGAGAGCGGCGAGGCTGGCGAGTTGCTGCAAGCCTTTGGACTTGATGAAGCGAGTATCGCTCAGAAGACGCGCGAATTTGTTGATCGCGTGCCGCAATACCATGCAGGATTTTAAGGAAAGGAGACAACGATGAGTTTATCAATTGATGAAATTCGCCAGCGTACCAGCCGGGCGCGCGACCTAATGCGGCGCAGCCGGCTAGAGGGTTTCGCGGTGGGCGCTTTTAATATTGACAATCAAGAAACATTGCGTGCGATTTGCCAGGCAGCGCAAAAAACCAACGCGCCAGTGATGGTCGAAGTCAGCGCTAACGAAGCAGCTTCGCTGGGCGGCTACGAAAATATTCGCGATTTGGTCGATAACTATAGCCAAAACTACGGTGTCGAGATGTATATCAACCTCGATCACGCGCCGACAGTCGAGGGTTGCAAGCAAGCTATTGATGCTGGCTTTGAATTTATTCATATCGATATTTCGCAGGCTAATCACGATGCTTCGCTCGAGGAAATTATCGAAAAAACTCGCGAAGTTGTCGAATATGCTAAGTTTACGGGCGCACTGGTCGAGGCCGAGGAGCGCTATTTCTTTGGCGACTCCAATCTCCATAAAGAAGAGATCGACTACGAAGAAGTCAAAAAATGGAATACCAAGCCCGAGGAAGCTAAAAGTTTTGTCGATGCCACGGGTATCGATACTATGGCGGTGCAGGTTGGGAACTTGCACGGGCTGTATCCGGTGCCGAAGATTCTCGACCTAGATTTGCTGCGCCAAATTCGGGCGGCGATTGATTGCCAGATTAGCTTGCATGGCGGTAGCGGTACGCCGCTGCACTACTTTGAGGACGCGTCCAAAATTGGTGTTAGCAAGATCAATATTAATAGCGATTTGCGCTATGCTTTCCGTACTACGCTCGAAAAGGTTTTGCGCGAGAATCCTGACGAGTACGCTGTTTTCAAACTGATGCCCGAAGTTTACGATGCTGTCCAAAAAGTCGTTGAAGAGAAAATTGGCGCCTTTGGCAGTGCCGGAAAGGCGACGCTCTAGTGGCGGTTAAAATTTTAGCAATCGGCAAAGGCACGCAAGACGTATTCTTGCGCAGTAACGAATTCGATCCGCATACTCGCGGCAAGAAAGTCTTTACCGAGCTGCCGCTAGGTATCAAAATGGAAGTCGAAGACGTAATCTTCAGCACTGGCGGCAATGCTACGAATGTCGCGACAACTTTTGCTCGCCAGGGCTTAGACAGTCGCTATATGTGGGCGCTGGGTAATGACTCGGCCAGCCAGGCGGTGATCGCGGCGCTTGATGCCGAGGGTGTCGACACTCGCGATGTCTTGATCGATGATCGAATGCAAGCTGGCTATTCAGTAATTTTGATCGCGACCAATGGCGAACGAACGATTCTGAACCACCGCGGGCGGACATTTGGCAAGGATGCTAGCCGTCTGAATTTGCAAGCTATCAGCCAAGCCGATTGGATTTATCCGACGTCGCTAGCCGACAATAGCCTGACAGTGCTGCGGGTGATTCTAGACGAAGCTGAGCGCGTTGGCGCCAAAGTCATGCTCAACCCGGCTGGCCCGGAGCTAGCTGATCCAGAAAAGCTAAAAGGTTTGCTGGACACAGTTGACGTGCTTTGCACCAACAAAGAAGAGATGCAAAAACTAGTGGCTGGCGAGACTATCGAGGAGTTGGCTCTGCGGGCACTGCACTATTGTCCGACAGTGATTGTTAGCGACGGTCCAAATGGCGTGGTAGCGACTGACGGCAAGACGTTGGTGCGCGCTGGCATGTATGAAGACGTGCCAGTAGTCGATCGCACGGGCGCCGGCGACGCCTTTGCTAGCGGCTTTTTGAGCCAGTGGGCGCAAGGTAAAAGCTTAAAAGATTCGATTATTTTCGCTAGCGCCAATTCGACTAGCGTTGTCACCAAAATTGGCGCTAAGGACGGTATTTTGCATAAAGGCGTCAAACTGCACGCTATGCCAATCACCGAGAAACAATTACCGAAACGAGGAGAATGATGAAATACCAGATTTGCGTATCGGGCGCGGCGTCGGGCGAGACGGTTGATAGCGCTCACGAAAAAGCTTTTGCGATTGGCGCTGAAATCGCACGTTCGGGCAAGACATTGCTGACAGGCGCTACCGTCGGTTTGCCGCACTTTGCGGCGCGCGGCTTCAAAAGTATTAGCCAGACCAAAGGCGTGTCGGTCGGATTTTCGCCAGCTAGTTCGTTTCGCGAACATATTTCGACTTACCGTTTGCCGACTGTCGAATTCGACTATATCAACTTCACCGGTATGGAATATGTTGGCCGCGATGTTCATCTGGTGCGCAGTGCCGACGCAGTTATTACCGTCGGCGGGCGGATGGGCAGCTTGCACGAGCTATCGACAGCGCTCGAAAGTCGTAAGGTCTGCGGCATCTTGCTGGGCAGCGGCGGTCTGGCAGATTACACGATTACTCTGCTCAAGAACGTCTGGGCGCCGGGCGCTAAAGATGTCATTTACGACGCTAATCCTGAGCGGTTAGTGGCGCGAGTCATCGAGGCGCTTGACAAGAAATACGCTGATGTTGAACACGATAGCAGCGACCCGCAGGTTAGTGTCAAACGTTATGGCCAAGGTTAGCTAGATTAGCTTAAAAATGTTAAAATATACCAGATGGATAGTCAGCGATTTCGGCTAAAGTCTGCGTATCAACCGACTGGCGATCAGCCGCAAGCGATCGCCCAGTTGCTAAATGGCTTGCACGACGGCCAGCGCGAGCAGGTGTTGCTCGGCGTGACGGGTAGTGGTAAAACTTTTACAATGGCGAACATTATCGCTCAGAGGAATGTGCCGACGTTGATTTTGGCGCACAACAAAACTCTCGCTGCTCAGCTATTCAGCGAATTCAAGCAGTTTTTCCCCGACAACGAAGTTCATTATTTCGTCAGCTACTTTGATTATTACCAGCCAGAAGCTTACATCGCGTCGAGCGATACCTATATCGAGAAAGATTCGGCAATCAACGAAGAAATCGACCGCCTGCGCCATGCTGCTACCGACGCTTTGCTGACACGGCGCGACGTGGTTATCGTGTCGAGCGTCAGCTGCATTTATGGTTTGGGGTCGCCAGCGGATTATTATGATTTATCGATTACCGTTAAGCGCGGCGAGCGGCGTTTGCAAGACAAATTTTTGCGCCAATTGATGGATATTCAGTATCATCGCAACGATATCGACTTTGCGCGCGGTGCGTTTCGCGTCAAAGGCGACGTGGTCGATGTCTTTCCGGCGGGCGGCGAAACAGCTTATCGAGTGGAGTTTTTTGGCGATGACGTCGATCGAATTACGCGGATTGACCCGCTGACTGGCGAGATTCTAGAAGAGCCGGAACTCTTCACTATTTTTCCGAGCAGCCACTACGCTACGCCGAAAGAAAAGATTAAGCGCGCTATCGAGAATATTCGCGCCGAGTACGAGCAGCGTGTCGAATGGTTCGAGAAAAATAATAAATTGCTGGAGGCACAGCGACTCAGCCAGCGCACCAAGTATGACCTCGAGATGCTAGAGCAGACTGGTTTCGTCAAAGGTATCGAAAACTACAGCCGTTATCTAACCAACCGCGAACCGGGCGAGCAGCCAGCGACTTTGCTAGATTACTTTCCAGACGACTTTTTGATGATTATCGACGAAAGCCACGTTACCGTGCCGCAAGTGCGCGGCATGTATAATGGCGACCGCGCCCGCAAAGAAGTCTTGGTCGAGTACGGTTTTCGCTTGCCGAGTGCCCTAGATAACCGCCCGCTGCGCTTTGACGAATTTAATAAACACATCAACCAAGTTATTTACGTTTCGGCGACGCCTGGCGATTATGAACTCCAGCGTAGTCCGGCGCCAGCGCAGCAAGTGATCCGCCCGACTGGTTTGCTTGACCCAGAGATTATCGTCCGACCGACCGACGGGCAAGTTGACGACTTGATCGCCGAGATCCGCGACCGCGTTGACAAAAAGCAGCGCGTACTAGTCACTACTTTGACCAAGCGAATGGCAGAGGACTTATCGACTTACCTGACGGAGATTGGTATCAAGACGGCTTATATTCATAGCGAAATTGACACGCTGGAACGCGGCGATATTTTGCGCGATTTGCGGATGGGTGTCTATGACGTGCTGGTCGGTATTAATTTACTGCGTGAGGGGATTGACTTGCCAGAAGTTAGTTTGGTGGCGATTATGGATGCCGACAAGGAAGGTTTCTTGCGCAGCGAACGCAGCCTAATTCAGACGATTGGCCGAGCAGCGCGCCACGTTGACGGCAAGGTAATTATGTACGGCGACAATATGACCGATAGCATGCGCTTGGCGATCGACGAAACGCGCCGTCGCCGTCAGATTCAAGAGAAATACAACCGCGTGCATAACATCACGCCGCGCGGTATCAGCAAAGCGATCGACGAAGGCCTGCGCGCCATCATCCCGCAAAAAGAAGATGACAAGCCAAAGCTCGACCTGCGCAAAATCCCGCGCGATGAGTACAAAAATCTCGTCAAAGACCTGACCGCGCAGATGAATCTAGCTAGCGCTAACTTAGAATTCGAACGCGCCGCCGACCTGCGCGACCTAATCGCCGAGATCCGCGAGAAGATGTAGGGCTAGTAATTTCTCAATCTCAGCGCGGCTGTCCGAGCGACCAGGAGAAGGTCAACGATTAACTGGCTTAATCACATATGCTGCGCCGAACTTTTATTGCTTTGGTATGCTGCCGCAAAATAGCTATTCGCTGGAATATTTTAAGCGCTGTTTGTTTGCGGATCAGCCGGATGAGTACGAAATTGCGCCGTCGGCGAACTTTTACGATTATCCTTGGAATTACGACGAAAAATCCTCGCGCGCCACTCTGCCAAACAACGGTCCAGTAATCATCCAAAAAGGTAGGGCCGAAGGAGTCTTGCTGGGCGGAAATATGTGCAGCCTAAATCTGCTGAACGGCACCGAGTATTTCCCGCGCATTGCTGGCGATATCATCTTATGTATTGAGGACGATAGTTACGATTCGATTTTAGAGACATTCGAGCGCAATTTCCAGTCGGTAGTGCAGCAGCCGTATTTTCGCCAGGTCAAAGCCATTCTGATCGGGCGTTTCCAGCAGGAATCGCAGCCAACAGAGCAGGCTCTTAGGGATATTATTCTCAGCAAAAACATTGAACAGACTATGCCAGTCATTGCTAATTTAGATTTTGGCCATACCGACCCGAAATTCACTTATCCAGTTGGCGGCAGGACTGCAGTTGAGGCTGGCGATATAGCTACCATCCGCTTTTTATCTATCTAAATCAAGATTTTTCGACATAATACCATCAAATATGTTATAATATATAAGATAAGGTAGTTACTCTTGCGACAAAATATACACTCCATAAGGCGGCAGCGTGATGGTGGCTGTACTGTTCTTGTGCGTGTTTACCGACGATAAATGCACGCCGCGAAAATCCTTGCTATAGCCGTGCCAGCTACCGTTGAAGCGGACATGCCAGTGCCCTGGCAGCGGCAAATTGATATCGTAATGGTCGAAGTGCTGGTCGCTGAAATTGACAATCACCAGCACGTCGTCGCCAGCGCCGCCCTTATCCCAGCGGTGGTAACCGATAACGCAGTTGTCATCGTTGGTGTGGAAAAGGGCGGTCGAATTGCCTTGCAGGCCGCGCGTTGTATCGTAAGCGTTATGCCGTAGTGCTAGCAAGTGCTTGTGAGCCAGCAGGATGCCGGCATACTTTTCAGTTTTGCGCCATTCTAGGGCTGCCCAATCGTTGAAGGAGCCGTCCTGCAAAAACTCGCTGCCTTGTAAAATCATTGGTATACCAGCGGATGTCAAAGTGATGGCATCGGCCAGCAGAGCTTTCTCGCGGGCATATAGCGTCGTGCCGCCAGTGGGGTCGGCTGCTTCGTTGAGCCGCACCGAGCCGTTGGCGGCAGTATCGTGCGAATCGCTAAAAATAACCCGCTCAAAATCATTGCCATTGTACGAGTGAGAAAATTCATAGCGAATGCCTTGCAAAGTTGGTGTCGTATCAGCAGTTAGCCCTAGCGCATCGCGTAAAGCATGCGGCCAACCTAGCTCCCACTGCGCATCAAAACCGCAGCCGTTGTTGGCGCGAGGTGCCGTGATCGCGGGGTTGCAAGCGGCGTCTTCGGCGATTATCAGCGAATCTGGTTTAATCTTGTGCGCTAATTCAGTGATATCTTGCAATAAACTCCAAGTGTCGGCAATATCGTGCTCGGGGTCGTTATCGCGGCCTTCGGTGTTGCGCATGTAAATAGTGCTATCGACGCGCAGGCCGTCCATATGGTATTCACTCAACCACATTGTAATATTGTCAAGGACGAATTGCCGAACTTCCGGCCGGCCGAAATCAGGACGCCCGCCCCACGGCGTATCGCCGCGCTCGTCGTTGTAGAAGTAAATCCCGCCGCGATTATTTTCGTTCCAGCCGTCAAACTGCCAGAGGTCGGTATCGCCGTAGAAATGGTTGTAGACAACGTCTAGCACTACGCCGATACCGCGGGTGTGGCACTCGCGCACAAACTTCATCAAGCCGTGGCGCCCGCCCAGCATGCTTTCGACGCTGAAAATATGGTTTGGCGCGTAGCCCCAGCCATTGCTAAAGGCCATGCTAGTGATTGGCATTAGCTCGATAATGTTAACACCGAGGTCTCGCAAGTAGTCCAACTTTTCGATTGCGCTGTCAAAGGTGCCAGATGTAGCAGCATCGGGGCGGTTGAAGGTGCCGACATGCAGTTCATAAATGACTTGATCCTGGCGCGGCGGCATGGCAAAATTAGCATCGTTCTGCCAATCGAAGTTATTATCGACAACCACCGAAAAGCCCTTATCGCTGCTAGTGATAGCTCGAGCGCGCGGGTCGTTCTTCTCGAGCAGCTGGCCGTCGGGTGTCTCGATAATGTATTTGTACTGGTGGCCCGGCTCGACATTGCGAATTAGCGCAAACCAGTAGCCGTCGCCCTCGCTGGTTAGCGGCTGTTTCTCGCCCGCGGTGAACGTCCCGCTGATGAATACTTGCCGCGCAAATGGCGCCCACACGCGGAACTCCGCTCCGCCTCTATATAATGTCACTCCTAGTTTCTTTTTGATTTGATGCGGCATAACTTATCTTATTGTAGCATAAGTGGGATGACCGAGCTTCTGTAACTTATGCAAAATCCTTTGGCACTTCTCTAGCTTCTGCGTTATAATTAGTGAATAATGAGTACAATTACCAACGACGATGTGCGTCATTTGGCACAATTAAGCGGTTTGCAGATGCCTGATGCGGAAATTAAATCGCTTTGCGTCGATATCAAGGAAATTATCAATTATATTAATCAGCTGGACGAGTTGGATACCGACGGCGTGGAGCCAACGTATCAGGTGACAGGCTTGCAAAACGTCTGGCGCGACGACGAAATCATTGACAGCAGCGTATCGCGGCAACAGCTACTGGCCTTAGCAGCCGAGCAAAGCGACAATTGCGTGAAAGTGCCAAAGGTGTTGTAGTTATGAAAATTATTGAATTAGTAGATAAGGTTAAAAAAGGCGAGACCACTGCGCGGGCGCAAGTCGAGCAGTCGCTCGCCAAAGCTCAAGAAACCGAGGAATATCATGCGTTGCTAAGCCTGACGGCGGAGCGCGCTCTGCAGCGAGCTGACGAGATCGACGAGCGGATCAAAAAAGGTGAGAATCCGGGCGTCCTGGCGGGCGTACCGTTCGTGGTCAAGGATAATTACTTGGCGTTCGGCGCGCCGACTACTGCGGCGGCGAAAATGCTCGAGAACTTTCAAGCGCCAGTCCAGGCGACCGTCGTCGAGAAGCTCGAGACGGCCGGTGCGATTTGTATTGGTAAGTCGAATCTCGATGCTTTTGCGCACGGCGGTTCGACCGAGAACTCATATTTTGGCGCGACGCATAATGCCGTTGATCAGACCAAGGTAGCCGGCGGTTCGTCGGGAGGTTCAGCGGTCGTGACAGCGCTAGATGTGGTACCGTTTGCACTTGGTACCGATACTGGCGGCTCGATTCGCCAGCCAGCTAGCTTTAACGGTGTCTACGGCTTCAAACCGACTTATGGTTTGAGTAGCCGTTACGGTGCGGTGGCGATGGCTTCTAGCACCGACACGATGGGTTGCTTTGCACGGCATGCCGACGATGTGGCATTAGTCACTAGCGTGATGGCTGGCCGCGACGATAAAGATATGACGACACTGCCGGATTACTTTGAAATGCAAAAATCAGCAGGCGAGTATTTGAAGATTGGCCTGATCAGCGAGGCGATGGGCGACGGTGTCGACGCAGAAGTTCGCGCTAACGTTAATGATTTTGCCGATAAATTACGCGCAGCTGGCCACGTGGTCGAAGATGTCGATATGCCAAGCCTTAAATATGCTTTGGCGATTTATTATATCGTCGTACCAGCAGAGGTTTCTAGCAATCTGGCGCGCTACGACGGCGTGCGCTACGGCTATCGCGCCGAAGGTGTCAAAACACTAGCCGAGCTCTACGGCCGCAGCCGCAACGAAGGCTTCATGACCGAGAACAAACGCCGCATCATGATCGGCAGCTACGTGCTATCCAGCGGCTTTTTCGATGCTTATTATTTGAAGGCTCAAAAGGCACGCACTGTTTTGATTAACGAATTTAACAAGTTGTTTGAGAAGTATGATTTCTTGCTGCTGCCAACCGCGCCGACGCCGGCGTTTGGTCTGGGCGAAAACACTAGCGATCCAGTCAAGATGTACTTGGCGGATGTCATGACGGTACCGCCGAGCTTGGCAGGTTTGCCAGCAATCAGTATACCGGCAGGTAGTAGTTCTAGCGGCCTACCGATCGGCGCGCAGTTAGTTGGCCCGATGAAGTCCGACGCTAAGTTGATCGCGCTAGCAGGCGATATGGAGGGCGAAAATGAATAATAATTTCGCAACGTGGTTCATTTTGATCGCGGTACTGATTTTGGCGATTGTCGGCGCAGTTTTTATTGCCTTTGCTAGCAAGCGTTCGCCGAAGCTCAAAGTCGAAAAATTCCGCGCCCGCTGGCTAGCGATTGAAAATAGCCTCGACAAAGAAAGTGCTCCCAGCTGGCAGCTAGCTATCCTTAACGCTGATAAGCTTGTTGACAAAGCCTTGCGTGATAGTCACTACAAGGGCGAGACTATGGGTGAGCGCATGAAAGCTGCCGGTAAGGTTTGGTCGAACGCCAACCATATCTGGGGCGCGCACAAAATCCGCAACCATATCGCGCACGAAGCCGATGTCAAGATAAATTATGATATTGCGCGCCGCGCTCTGGCCGCTTACAAACAAGCATTGAAAGATTTAGGAGCAATCTAATGGCAGTATCCGACGAAATTTTACAACAATATGAAATGACCATTGGTATCGAGTGCCACGTCCAGCTGGCGACCAAAACCAAACTGTTTAGTCCGGCTGATAACGACGCTCGCGACGCCGAGCCGAATAGTAAAACGCATGAGATTGACTTTGGCCTGCCGGGCATGCTGCCGGTGCTGAACAAGCACGCTGTCGAGCTGGCGGTGCGCGCCGGTAAAGCGTTGAATGCACCGATTGCTCGTGTTAGCCGGTTTGATCGCAAGCATTATTTCTATCCTGACCTGCCAAAGGGCTACCAGACATCGCAGATGTATCAGCCGATTATTTTGGCTGGCTATGTTGACGCGCCGCTAGAAGACGGTTCGCTCAAGCGGGTGCGGATTCACCATGCGCACATGGAAGAGGATGCTGGCAAGTTGACGCACCACGACGGCTATTCATTGGTCGACCTCAACCGTGCTGGCACGCCGCTGATCGAAATCGTTTCTGAGCCAGACATGCATTCTGCCGAGGAAGCCAAGGCATACGCTTCGGAGCTGCACAAATTGATGGTCTACGCTGGCGTGACGCACGGTGATTTATACCACGGCAATATGCGCTTTGACGTCAATATTTCGGTGGCCAAGAAAGGCGCGACCGAGCTTGGCAAACGCGCGGAAGTGAAGAATCTCAATTCATTCCGCAGTGTCGAGCGAGCCGCTGAATACGAGTTTAAGCGTCAAGTTGACTTGCTGGAGCGCGGTGAACAAGTAGTCCAGGAAACTCGCGGCTGGAGTGATGACCAGCAAATTACCACTTCACAGCGCTCGAAAGAAGACGCCCAGGATTATCGCTACATGCCCGATCCGGACATTCCGCCAGTGGTGCTGAGCGATGAGGAGATTGCGCGGATTCAGGCTGAAGTGCCGATGTTGCCGGGTGAATATCGCGAAAAATTAAGCGTGCTGAATGTTGATAAATCTGTTGTCTATACTATCATGGACTTTAAGCCATATGCTGATGCAGTTCTTAGTGCGCTTGACAGTAGAGGTGTTTCTGCTGCTAGGCGAATAGCGAATTGGTTTGCGTCAGTCAATACCACAGAAACCGTAGAGTGGGGTGATTATGACGCGATTGATGTGTCTGATATGATGCCTAATGTAGAAGGTCTCATTAAGTTGTCTGATTTGGTTGATCATGGAGAACTCTCAAGTACGGCTGCAAAGGAGGTGTTCGGTGCGGTGATTTTGAATATGACTGACGATCCGCGTGAATTTGCTGAAAAAGAACACTTGCTACAGGTGTCTGACGAAGGCGCCATTGCTGCTATCGTCGATGAAGTACTCAGCGACCCGGCCTCGGCGGCGTCCATAGCCGACATTAAAGCTGGCAAGGATAAAGCCATCGGCTATCTAGTCGGCCAAGTCATGAAGCGCTCCAAAGGACAGGCCAATCCGAGCCTGGCGCAGAAATTAATCCGCGAAAAATTATAAAGTTCGACACTTCAGAAATGGTATAGAGGAGGAGTTTAATATAATGAAAAAACCAACCAAAGCTATCATCGCCGCTGCTGGTTTCGGCACCCGGTTTTTGCCGCAAACCAAAGCCATGCCTAAGGAAATGCTGCCGCTAATTGACAAGCCGATTATTCAATATGTCGTCGAGGAATTGGTCGAGGCTGGCATTAAGGATATAATTATCATCGGTAGCGCTAACAAGCGGGCGATCGAAGACCATTTTGATACGCCAAACGAAGAGCTGCTGGCTAACCTGCGCGCTGGCGGTGCCAAAAAGCAGCCACTAATCGACATCGTCCAGCGCTTGTCCGAGATGGCTAACTTCGTCTACATCCGTCAGAAAGGTCCGTACGGCAATGCCACGCCGCTGACTTGCGCTTCACATTTGATTATGCCAGGCGAGTCGGTGATTTACACGTTTGCTGACGACTTCATCGAGGCTAGCCCGAGTCGTTTTCGCCAAATGATTGAGGCATCGCAGCAGCTCGACGGGGCAATTCTGTCCTGTAAGAAAATTACCGACGATTCGGAATTTGATCGTTACGGTGTCATCAATGGCCAGCAAGTCAAAGACGGCGTCATTAAAATGACTAATATCGTTGAAAAACCTGGTAAAGCTAACGCGCCGTCCGACTTGGCGAGCGTCAGCAGCTATTTGCTACCGGGCGAGTTCTTCGGCTATCTCGAGCGGGCTCGCGATGACTTTGACGGTCGCGGCGAATTCACTGTCCAGCCGATTATGCAAGAAATGATTGACGACGGATTTGATTTTTACGGCGTGGAAATTACTAACGGCACGTATTATGATACCGGCGATAAATTGGAATACATCAAAACCGTGGTTGATTTCGGATTGAAACATCAAAAACTCGGCCCAGCGCTGCGGCAGTTCTTGCAATCGCGAATTAACGGCGAAAATCGCTAAAAGCACTAGCTTTTTCTGACAGAACGTGGTATAATGAGAGTATAGCTGCAAAAAGCAGTATTAAAATAAACAAAAAGGAGCGCAAATATTGATGGAATGGGCTCAAATACTTGTCATCATTTTGGCAGCAGCTTTGGCGTTGTTCTTGCTGCTAGCAATTATCTTGACGATCAAGCTAATCCAGATTTCCCGCCAAATCAAACGGGTGGCTTGCGCCGCCGAACGCACTGCCCTCAAGGTAGAGTCGGTCGCTAATAGCGCGGCTGCTATGGTGGCGCCGGCAGCAATCGCCAAGATCATCAAATCGATGATGTACAAAACTAAAAAACATAAAAATAAGGAGGACTAATTATGTCAAAACGTAAATTTGTACTTGGAGCATTATTTGGCGCTGCCGCTGGAGTAGTTGCTGGCGTCCTAACAGCGCCGAAGTCAGGCAAAGAAACCCGTGCCGATCTCAAGAAAAAGGCTAACGAACTAAAGAACGAAGCTGGCGAAAAAGCCGAAGAGGTCAAGGCTAAGGGCGAGAAAGTTTATAGCGATGTCCGCAACAAAGCCAATGCTGCCGTCGAAGAAGGCCGCAAAACTGTTGACGACTATAGCGACCGCGCTGTGCGTGCTGCTAACGCCGCCAAGGACGAATTCAACCGCCCAAGTAAGCGCAAATAATTGTAGCCAATCGGCGCTCTGTTTTATTGTAAATCAGGGCGCTTTTTTATTGTGAAAACTGGCGAGTTGTGGCAAACTAAATCTATGGCTAAAAAGCACAATAATATCTTCGCCCGCATGGCTCAGCGTCTGCACGATGACAACGAAAAAGGCTCGCGCCAGGCGCTGCTCGAGGAGCTGTTCAACGACTTCAATCGCAATCGCTACGAAATTTACAAGATTAACTTTTTTCGCGGTATATTTTTCGGTTTCGGGTCGCTTTTAGGCGGTACTATGCTGATTGTGTTGTTGGTTTGGGTGCTTAATCTCACCGGCCAACTTGTCCCGAGCGTGGCTGGCTTTATCGACCAAATACTCAGCGTTATGCAAAATAGCCGGCGCTAGCGTTACGAAATAGCTTCTTTGCTCCTTAAAATTACTGCGCTAAGAGAGTGTAGACAGGCTAGCGCGGCGCGTCTTCAAAAACAACCTAGTCTGCGCTATAATAAGCATAAGATATGGGTAGTAATTCAACACAAGGCCAGCCGGCGCTGCAACCGAGCGATTTCGTGCACTTGCATAATCACACCTTTCATTCGGTGCTGGATGGCTTGACTAAAATCAATGATTTGGTTGATAAGGTCAAGGAGTTCGGTATGGAAGCGGCGGCAGTAACCGACCACGGTACGATGAGTGGTATCCTTGACTATTATAAAACTGCCAAAAAGGCTGGTATTAAGCCGATCCTCGGTATTGAGACATACGTAGCGGCACGTTCGCGCTTTGACCGCGATCCGGCCAAGGACAAGCAGCGCTTCCACTTGACAGTGCTAGCGATGAACAATACCGGCTTTCATAATTTGATGAAGCTATCAACGCAGGCCAATCTGGAGGGAATGTATTACAAGCCGCGGATTGATCACGACTTGCTGGAGGAGTTGAACGAAGGTCTGATTGTGATGAGCGGTTGTGCTAGCGGTGAAATTGGCGTAGCTCTCAAAGAAGACGATTACGATCGCGCCCGCGATATCGCCAAATGGTATAAATCGATTCTGGGCGACCGCTACTATCTGGAGTTGCAAGACCACGGCCACCCGAAGTCAAATACACACTGGGATGTCCAGGCAAAAATCAACGAGGGCTTGATTAAGCTATCAAAAGAACTGGACATCGAGATGGTGGTGACTTGCGACGGCCACTACTTGACGCATGATCACCAAGACGCGCACGAAATTTTGCTATGTGTCGGTACTGGTTCGTACTTAAGCGATGAAAAGCGGATGAGTTTGAAGGATTTTGAGCTGCACTTGACCGACCCGCGCGACATCATTGCTCACTGGGGAGAGGAATATCCCGAGGTAATTCGTAACACTAAAAAGGTGGCTGACCGCTGTAATGTTGAAATTGAGCTGGGCCGCATTCTTATTCCTAAATACCCGCTGCCTGAAGGCGAGAACGAGCACTCGTATCTATTGAGGTTGACTTATCAGGGCTTGCTGCAGCGTTATAATGGCGCCTCGAAAGAGGAAGCTGAGAAGCTAGACCCTGACGATATCATCCCGCAATTGTCTGACGAAGTTCGCCAGCGCGCCGAGATGGAGCTGGGCGTGATGGGCAATATGGGCTACGAAGGCTACTTTCTGATCGTCCAGGATTTTATCAACTGGGGTAAGTCGCAGGGAATCGTCTTTGGGCCAGGGCGCGGCTCGGCTGCTGGTTCGATTATTGCCTACGCGCTAAATATCACCGATCTCGATCCGCTGAAATACGGCCTGCTGTTCGAGCGCTTCCTTAACCCAGATCGTATTTCCATGCCGGATATCGACGTTGATATCCAAGATACTCGCCGCGACGAAGTGATTGAGTATTGCGCTAAAAAATACGGCGAAGACCACGTCAGTAACATCGCTACCTTCGGTAAGATGTTCGGCCGCATGGCGGTGCGCGATGTCGCCAGGGTGCTGGAAGTGCCTTATGCCGAGAGCGACCGCTTGGCTAAGTTGGTGCCGCCGCCAAATCAGGGCCGGCATATCCCGCTGTCGGTTAGCGTCAAAGAGGACGCCGATCTGCGTAAGGAGTACGAGAATAATCCTACCGCCAAAGAAGTGCTGGATTACGCCATCCAGCTCGAAGGCACGATTCGCAGCCACGGTGTTCATGCCTGCGGCGTGGTGATTGCGCCGGACACGCTGGTCAATTATATTCCGCTAGAAATGGCGCAAAAAGGCGTGGTGGCGACGCAGTTCCCGATGGGCGAGGTTGAGGAATTGGGACTGCTGAAGATGGACTTTTTAGGCCTTTCAAACTTGACAATTATCAATAATGCCATGCGTATTATCAAAAAAGTTTATAAAGAGGAAATCGATCTGGCGCATTTGCCGCTCGATGACAAGCCAACATACGAGCTGTTTCAGCGCGGCGACACCACTGGCGTGTTCCAGTTAGAATCGGCGGGTATGAAACGCTATCTGCGGGCGCTCAAGCCGACGCATTTCGAGGATATCATCGCTATGGTGGCTTTGTACCGCCCGGGGCCGATGCAATTTATCGATAGCTTTATCCGCCGCAAGCACGGTGAAGAGCCGATTACCTACTTGCACGAGGGTATGCGCAACTCGCTGGAAAACACTTACGGAATTTTAGTTTACCAAGAGCAATTTATGCAAATTTCTAAGGAATGGTGCGGCTTTACTGGCGGTCAAGCTGATACGCTGCGTAAAGCCGTCGGTAAGAAAAAAATCGACTTGATGAAAAAGGTTAAGCCAGAGTTCGTTGAGGGTGCGGTCAAAGTCGGCGGCGCCACGCGCGAGATGGCAGAAACCTTCTGGACGCAGCTGGAGGAATTCGCTAATTACTGCTTCAACAAGTCGCATGCCGCTTGTTACGGCTTGATTGCTTATTGGACGGCGTACCTGAAAGCGCATTATCCGGACGCTTTCATGGCGGCGCTGATGACCAGCGATCACGACGATATCGACCGCCTGGCGATTGAAATTACCGAATGCAAACATATGGGCTTGGAGGTTCTGGCGCCAGACGTCAATCAGTCCTACGTCGAGTTCGGCGTGGTGCCAGCTGCCAAACAAGTCCGCTTCGGCATGGCAGCGGTCAAAGGCGTCGGTGTCGGCGCAGTCGAAGAGATCATTCGCGCCCGCGAAGCTGACGGCCCGTTCAAGTCGGTCGAGGATTTTGCCAAACGTGTCAGTACCAGCAAAGTTAATCGCAAAGCTTGGGAATCGCTGGTCAAAGCCGGTGCTTTCGATGCGCTGGGTGATCGCAGCGATTTGCTATTTAATCTCGATACGATTCTGGCTTTTGCTAGCAAGCTGCAAAAGGAAGCGCTCAGCGGGCAAGTTGATATGTTCGCGGCGCTCGGCGGCGACAAATTGATGCCGTCGGTCGAGCTGAAGACTTCGCCGGTTAAATACACCAGTAAAGAACAGCTGATGTGGGAGCGCGAATTGCTAGGCCTTTACATTAGCGCGCATCCATTAGATAATTATGATGCCTTTTTCGAGGAGCAGACCATCCCGCTGCATGCCTGCACGCCGCAAATCGACGGACAGAAAGTATCGGTCGGCGGCTTGGTATCGACGATTCGCACTATCGTCACCAAGGCTGGCACCAAAATGGCGTTTGTCGGTATCGAGGACAAAACTAGCGAAATGGAGCTGATTGTCTTCCCGAGATTGTACGAACAGCTAGGCGACAGCTTGCAACAAGATGCTATCGTCAAAGTAGCGGGCACAATCAACGCCCGCGACCGCGACGGCAACATGACCGACGAAGCCAAAATCATCGCTGACGAAATTAGTATCGTTACCGACAAAGAGCTCAACGAATACCAAAGCCACGGCCGCAAAATGACGGCGCCGAAAGGCCGCGCGGCCGTCAAAAGCAAACGCTATCCGCGCAAAAACGCTAACGGTGCGCCAGCTGTGACGGCTGCAGCCAGCGCCAAAGCGGCGCCAGCAATCACCCTCAAGCCGCTGGAAAAGCTGGAAACTGTCTATGTCAAAGTCAAGAATCCGAGCGACCGCGACTTGCTGGTCTCGCTCAAGAAACTGTGCAGCCAAAACCCTGGCCAAAACGACATCATTATGATTTTGGGCGAAGATAAGTCCAATGCCATCCGTCTGCCGTTTCGGGTCGATGCCCAGCGCAACCTACGCGCTGGCCTGGCCGAACTGCTGGGCGACGAATGCGTCAAGGTGAAATAGATTAGGATAAGATAAATTAAACCAAAGAAAATAGCCCGCCGAAATTGGCTCAAACCGGAATTGGGTCATATATCAACCCGGGAAACACTTAATACTTAAGTATCTCAACCAGTGTTGAACCAATTCGGCGAGCTATTTTCAGCGGGCTTGTTAGCCCTTGTTGGCTCGGATAGCCCAGGCCCGGGCTTTGTTAGCCCGAGCCTGAGCTCTCTGGGCCCGAGACCGGGCCCTGTCGGCCGAGGCTTGGGCTTCTGCCCAGGCCTCGGTATAATACTTGACCGCCCGGGACTCAAAGCCCCAGGCGGTCCAAACGGCTAGGGAAGCCTCCCTAACCGCTTGTTCCGTATCGAGCCAATCCTCCCGTGCCCGGGCGGCCCGGGCGGCGGTCCTGGCAGCCCAGCGGGCTGCCAGGACGGGTTCAATGTACGTGGCCACGCAGGCGGCCACGTACACCTCGACAAGGACGGTAAGAGCTGCGGCGACGGCGACGCCGCCGGCAACGATGATATTAGAGACAGAGACCATGATTCCTCCTTAGAATCATGCTCCGCTCAAGGCAAAAAGGGCAACCTTCCGCCCCTTTATTTCGACTAACCTTGAGCGAAAAGCTAGTATTAATATATCATAGAGTAGTGAAAATGTCAATACTTTCCGCAATTATTTCGTAAAATTTGCAAATTTTAGGCATTTTTGGCGGTTTTGCCGCTCGTCGCTAGCTCGTACAGCGCGATTCCGGCCGCTACCGACACGTTGAACGACTCTTTTTGTCCGAACATCGGAATCTCAATGATATCGTCAGCCAAAGCCAGCCATTCGGGCGCGATACCGCCGACTTCTTCGCCTAGCAGCAGCGCGACGCGGTCTGGCGCTGAATAATCGCGCAGATTAGTGCTATTGGCGGCTTGTTCCAGGGCGGCGATGCGGTAGCCCAGTTGCCGCAGTTCATCTAGCGGCGGTGCTTCGTGATATTCAAACGGCACCAAACTCTCGGCGCCGAGTGCCGTTTTGTGGATTTGCTGGGTGATTTTTTCACGAATGTGCGGCAGGCGCTGGTCGTCCCGCGTGATTTCACCGTCGATTAGCGCGCAATTTGGCGCTTCGCGGCACAAACTCAAATCTGGGTAGGGCGTATAGCCGCTCAAAATTAACTTTTCGACACCGAGCCCCTCGCTGGTACGAAAAATCGACCCGACATTGAAGGTTGAGCGGATGTTGTGGGCGATGACGACGATTTTTGGCATAATTCTATTGTAGCACTGTTTTTAGCGCAAGCTTTTTGCTAAAATAAAGGTGATGGACGAAGAAGAAGTTCAGCGCCGCCGGCGCGAACAAGACGAAAAAGCTACCCGCCAGCGGGCGACTATTTTAGGTTTGCCGTATGTTGATATGCGCAATCTAGAGGACACGCTACCGCTAGTCCCTGGCATGATTCCGATCGAGAAAATGCACCAATACCGTATCGTACCGCTAGCCAAGGGCGGCAACGAAGTGATGTACCAAATCGGCGTAACTTCGCAAACGCCGCAATCTATTTTGCAGAAGATCAAGCGCGAGTATCAAGATCGCGGCGACAAATTGCAGTTTTTGTTGATCAGTGCCAGCGGCTACCGGGCGATGATGCTGCGTTACGATCCGCCGCAGCGCACTGCTTACGATGATATCGAGATTGCTAAAGAGGGCGATAGCAACACCATCGCTCAAGTTAGCCAGACGTTGAATCTGGTATCGAGCGAGGAATTGTTTGATTTCCTGATCAAGCAGGCGGACAGGCTCGGCGCTAGCGACATTCACATTGAAAACGAGCGCGATTCTATCCGCGTACGCATGCGCGTCGACGGTGCGCTGCACCCAGTAGCGCAGCTAGAACGTTCGCGCTACCGGATTATCATGGGCGAGCTAGCTAGCCGTGCCGGCGTTAGTAGTGCAGCTATGGAATCGCAGTCCGGCCATATGCAGATGGAGATCACTACCGACCAAGGCACGCATCTATTGAACCTGCGCGTCGAGACTGTGCCAACGCTGTACGGTCAAGATGCGGTGCTGCGTTTATTTAATTTTGATGAATCATTGTTGAATTTGGACTTGCTGGGTATTCCGCCGCGCCAGCGCAAGGAAATCGACGAAGTTGTCAGCCACCCGCGCGGTCTGGTGCTGATGGTCGGGCCGACTGGCTCGGGTAAGTCGACGACGCTTTATAGTATGCTCAACGCGTTGAATACCACCGACCGCAAGCTGATTACACTCGAGGATCCGATCGAGTATGGCCTGAGCGGTATGTCACAAATCCCGATTGACACGACGCATGGGCAGAGCTTTGCTGATGGTTTGCGTAGCGTTTTGCGCCTCGACCCAGATGTGGTGATGGTTGGAGAGATTCGTGATGTCGATACGGCGCGCACGGCTATTCAGGCGTCAATCACCGGCCACTTGGTACTATCGAGCTTTCACGCCAATACTACCAGTACGGCCTTTAGCCGTATGATTGACATGATTGGAGTTAACCCGATCTTTTCAAGCGCTATCCGTTTACTGATTGCTCAGCGTTTGGTGCGGCGTTTAGTCGATCATACCAAGGAAGCGTACGAACCCGATGAAGCAACACGTAAATATGTTCAGCGCGTACTCGAAAAGCTGCCGCCTGATGTCGAGAAGCCTGATTTGGATAATTTCAAGCTGTGGCGCCCCGTGCCTAGCGAAGATGCGCCGTTTGGCTATAAAGGCCGGGTGGTTATCATGGAACAGCTGGTTGTTACCGATGAAATCCAGAAGTTTATCCGCGGCGACGTCCAAGATGTTCACCCCGAGACAATCGAAGAAACCGCTCGAAACGAAGGCATGTTAACACTCGAGCAGGTCGGCGTGCTGGCGGCTTTGCGCGGCGAAACTACGCTCGAGGAAATAGCACGGGTGATTTAACGCAAATTATGGTATAGTATTGAGTGCTGGCTCTAGACATAGGGTCTGGGTACAATCCATCGTCGAGTGGCCCCGGTACGGGGCGGAAGGAAGGTTTGAGATGGCCTGGAAAGGGGCTATTATGGGTAGGACTGCCGTTCCTAAAGCCTGCTTTGATGACTACGAACTGCGGCGATCAACCTCTCCAGATCGCCAGCTTCACGAACTGGCGGCTGGAGGTAAGGGCGGTGCGGCCTGCGCCGCTCTCGTCCTGATGAACTCTGCCCGCGAGGCAGGGTTCTACGTCGAGGTCTTTACCTGCAAATCGGTGTATCGAAAAAGTTCTTTTATCGTGGCCGTTTACGATAGGCAGGGCGGAGCAGTGCTGGCCTTTTTTTGTCTCGATGCTACTGGCAGCATCGAGACGGATTTTTGTAGATATCCGGAACTCCTGATTCCGGAGCCATCAAGCTGGCGTCCATATTTTTGGCGTATGCTTGATTGGGTTACTGATCCATCAACCACACTCTAGTCTCGTCGGCAGCCGCAAAGGCAAGCTCAAGCCAGCAGAGCTGCGCCTTTGCTCTGGGGCGGGGCGCGCGATTTAGTTCGCCGTCCCGCCCCCAACTCAACTACTTAGTCTTGATTTAGGATTTTTTTATGACATTTGCCACCGCTGGTACGACGCGTTTGTCGAATGGCGACGGGATAACTTCGTCGGCGGTTGGGTTCTCGACCAGCGCTGCCAGAGCTTCGGCGGCGGCTAGCTTGTGCTGGTCGGTGATTTTCTGGATGCCATTGTCGAGTGCGCCACGGAAAATACCAGGGAAAGCCAAGGAATTATTAACTTGATTCGGAAAGTCGCTGCGGCCAGTCGCTACGACGGCTGCGCCAGCGCTAATCGCGGCATCGGGCATGATTTCGGGTACTGGATTGGCTAGAGCGAAAATAATCGGCTGGCTGGCCATTGCCGCGATCATCTCTGGCGCCAGCGAATTAGCAGCCGATACGCCGATGAAGATATCGGCGCCAGTTAATACTTCTGCTAGCGTACCGCTTTCTGAAGTATTCAAATATTGCTGCAAGGCGGTTTTTTCTGGCGACAGGTCAGTGCGGTCGCTACTCAGCGCGCCGTGGCGATCGAGCGCAATTAAGTTTTTGACGCCGTACAGATTGAGCAGCTTAATAATCGCTGTGCCAGCCGCGCCTGGCCCCGCCAGGACGACTTTGCAGTCGCGCAAGTTTTTGCCGACAACCTTGGCGGCGTTGATCAGCCCAGCTAGCACTACTATTGCCGTACCGTGCTGGTCATCGTGAAATACTGGAATGTCTAGTTCGGCTTTCAAACGCTCCTCGATCTCGAAGCATTTTGGCGAAGCGATATCCTCTAAATTGATCGCTCCAAAGCTCGGCGCTATCGCCTTGACGGCAGCGATAATTTCTTCTGGCTCATGAACGTCCAGCACGATTGGCACGGCATCGACATTAGCGAAATGCTTGAATAGCAGCGCCTTGCCCTCCATCACTGGCATGGCGGCTTTCGGCCCCAAATTGCCCAAGCCCAAAATCGCCGAGCCGTCAGAGACCACGCCGACCAAATTGTTCGTCCAGGTGTATTTCGGCAAATCCGCCGGGTTCTCGGCGATGGCTTGGCTAACGGCACCGACTCCCGGGCTGTAATAAGCGCTAAGCTTATCGCGGTCAATTTCGCCGTTATCGCGCAGCGCGGTGGTGATTTTACCTTTATATTTTTGGTGTAGTTCGAGTGCTAGTTTGTTGTAATCCATGAGTATATTATAGCGCGTTTTGGCATTTTGGGCGCGCATGTTGAACTAAATGGCAGTTTGTAGCATAATATATTTATGAGAAGAAATGGAGAGTTTTTAGGCACAATAAGAAACCGGTTGACAACATTTTTGGCAGTTGGAAGTTTAGCGTTAAGCCCGTTTGTCGGGTCATGCTCGGCTGAGCGTCAGACGCCGGATTCTACGCCAGCCGGGAGCACTGCCTCCGAGAGCGCTACTGCCGGGACACTAACTTATGAGGAGTTAGCCAAAAAAATTGGCGAGGGTGATTCAGTTTGGATCGCGCCAGTTGCTTACATACAGAGTACAGACGGTGAAAACAGCGGCAAGATTGTTGTACGCCCAGCTGTTGAAGTCAACGGCGACCCGACATGCCAGCAGCCAGGCGAATCGCGGCAGGTGGGCGACGAACAGGTAAGATACTACGCCGTTGAAGATGGCAAATTGGTGGAAGTAGACTCTCCGTCATCCAAGGCGGCCAGACGGTCGGATAGCGTCGATGAAAATACAGTTATCTGCGTGAAATTTGACGGGGCAGTCGACGGATTTCAGCCAGGAGCGGAGCTTCCGACGGCTATGGTTATTGACGGCAAGCCCTACCGTGTCGTATATGTAGAGAGTTCAACAGAAAACTCGTTGACCCCGCGTCAAGCTCTTGACCCAACTGATGAATAGCTGCTTTGCTTGCATTTTAGTATAGTTTGTGGTATAATAAAAAGACATACCAATTTTAATTTCGAGGTGAAAGTATAACGAAATGGATATATTAAAATCTGGCAGGCCAGCTATGAGGCATGCAGCGTCTGAGGGGTCTACTGGCTTAGATTGGGATTGGCTGCCCAAGAAGGAGTTAAGGAAACCGATAGGCGCTCTCTCTGCGCTTGTTGTAGCGGTAACTTGTTCTACTGTGCATGAATCTATGGACCTTGCTACGCATGGAGAAAAAGATCCTACTCCTGTGACAGACAGGACTGATAATTTGCCTCAGCCAGCGGTGCCAGGCGACTCTATTGACACTAGCACTGACACTGATCAGTCTTCTTCGGACAGAGTAGTGGTAGACGGAGCTTTCTACGAGAGCACTTGCCAAATATGGCGAGAATCGGGGCAAGCTGGTAAATTCGTATGTGCCAACCCGAATAGAACTTTCAATCCGGGGGTTCAGCCGGTAGGCGGTGCTAACCCTGATACTCAGTTTTACGTCAATATCGATAGCGCTGACAAGTCAACCACGGCGTAGGGTTTTTTGAAATTGATAAAATATCAAGCGCAGCTGGTGGCTAGATGGACTCTGCCGCTAGCCATCTTTGCGTCTATTGCTCGCCGCTTGATATTGTGTTAGAATACTTGCATTGTACGAGAGTTAATGATTCGGGCTTTGTTCAGTGTGAAGCCGCAGAGATACAACTGCGTGGCCAGCTAGTTGATGTAGCGAACCTGATGAGTGAAAGGTTGGACTTATATGAGTTTTGCATTGATTCAAAAAGTAAACGAAAAGCAAAAGAAACATGCTGTGGTTGATGTTCGTAGCGGTGATACTGTGCGTGTTTCACAGCGCATTAAAGAAGGTAATAAAGAGCGCGTTCAGGTTTTTGAAGGTGTAGTTATTCGTACTGATAATAAAGATAGCCACACTAGCCGAATTACCGTACGTAAAATAGCTAGCGGTGTTGGTGTAGAAAAAAGCTTTTTAGTGCATAGTCCTCTTGTTGAAAAGATCGAGATTGTGAGGCGTGCTAAGGTTCGTCGTAAGTTCTTGAGTTTCTTACGTGAGCGTAGTGGTAAGAGTGCTCGTCTAAAGGCTGTAAAATTTGATCGTGAGGCAGTTAATACTTTACCAGATAGGTCAGTATCAAAAATAGAAGAAACTAAAGAGTCTGATGAG
>NZ_PQNZ01000020.1:0-12250 GCF_004138385.1 Candidatus Nanosynsacchari sp. TM7_ANC_38.39_G1_1
CTCCGTAGAAGTGTCTTTTCTTGGCTCCGGCAGCTGGGCTCGAACCAGCGACCTAATGGTTAACAGCCATCCGCTCTACCACTGAGCTATGCCGGAATACACTCTGCTTCACCGCAGATACCAGTATTGTAACTTATTATACAAAAGGTGTAAAGTCTACTGCGCTCGCAGCGCATCAAGCTGTTTTGCCAAATCAGCAATCGCTTCCCAACTAGCGCCATCAGTCATAATTGACAGTACGTACGTACCGTGCGAACCATAAACAATCGCCGAGTCATGCAATAATCCATTCATAAAGCCAACTTTATCGGCAACCGTCCCCGACGCACCCGCCGGAATACCTTTGCGATACACATTTTTCTTCATAGCTTCTAGCAAGCGCTGCTGATTAGCGCTCGAAAAGTTTTGGCCGGTTGCAATCATACCTAGCAGCAGGGCTTGATCATTTGCTGTCGTATACGGTCCGCCGCCTTTCATAAATGTCGAGTTCTTAAGGCCAATGGCGTTAGCTTCGCTAGTCAAAGTACTAACTCCAATTGCGTTCAAGAAACTTTCCGCGCAAGCATTATCGCTCAAACTAATCATTTTATTAAAGCATGCTTGATCGCTATCCCAACTGCGCGCACCGCTATCAATACGCTTTAGCAAGCTATAAGCCACTAGCAATTTGTAGGTGCTAGCTGTTACAAATTGCTTATCGCCATTGTATTCGGCGCGGCGCTTTTTGCCGTCAAGTTCTATCATCGACACGCCGTAAGTCCCCGGATGGTCTTTGGCGAAATTTTCCATCAAAGCCGACAAGCCAGCATCGCTCGAGCTATATGTCCGCGTATATTCCTCGCGCGGCGGCACAGCCTTGGTAACGGCATCAAGCTGCAAACTACCGCCGTCGATTGTACTTTGTAATTTCTGCAGCATTACCGCCACATCAAGTGCTTGCCCTGAACTACCTGTCTGCTTGCTAACAATAGTGAAGTCATGCGTAGTAATTTTCGACACCCCAGGCGCCACAGTAACAATTTTCGCTACCTCATCATTCAGCCATTTGCTAGTACGTTCAGCATTCAGCGTAGCCACCAATTCTTTATCTTTATCGGTAAAGTCAAGCCAAGCGTAGACTGTCTGCGCATCGACCGCGACGGTTTTATCTCTAGCTTTAATTTGAATACCTCCCGCTAGATGTTTGGTTAGCTTTCGCGCCAATTGCTTAGCTTTTTCATCGCTCACCGCTGGTTTGATATCTATTTTATTGACATTAATAGTTGTAGGCTGATGTAATTTTGGTTTGATATCGCGAACAGATTGCTTGATTTTAGCCTCATCGCATTTACCGCCAAGCCTAGACCTCTGCAGCTCGAGCTGCGCCCCTTTGGCTTTAAGCGTAGCATTGGTCGGACTAACTTGGCAGCGAGCAACTATTTTTTCGTTAACAGCTGCATCCGTTTGGTTGGCAAATTTAGGGGCTGGCGGCGAACCATAATTCAAACCATACCAAAACAATGAAGTTGGCACTAATCGCACATACCAAGGATAATCGTACTGCTTGATCCGCTGCGAATTATCAACCGAGACAGCAATATCGCGCAGTTTAATGCTAACTGCTGGCTTGTCTGAATTATTCATCGTGATATTAAGAGCATGGTCGCTATACGCTTGATTAGCTTTTTTAGCCGCTGCATCTTTAGTCATACCGCCAATTGCCAATCCGTCAACGTGCGCAAACGGCAAAGTCTTATCGCTTGGATAAGCCAACTGTACAATTACTAGAAGAAATGTCAAACTTGCTGCCGCACCGACTGCATATTTACGGAAATACTTATGGCGTAACAAACGTTGTAATTTTATCTGCAATGAAGCAGCTTGGTAATTGACCTGCCGATATGCGCCATAAACTAGACGCCGCAACTTCAATCGCCAAGCGCTAGATTTAGTAGATTTAGCGGCATGGACCGCCGCTTTAGTACCAGTATAACGCCGGCGGTAAGATGGTTTACGCGCTATCCGTCTCACGCGGCCCCTCATAGCCAAGAATTTGTAATGCCGATTGCAGTGTTTGAATATCCTGGCGTGCCTTATCGTCGTCTTGCTTCTGCAAATCGGCTATTTTAGCGCGAATACAGCGTTCAGTTATCGCGTCTGTCGAATCCAAAACTTCTGGCGTGGTTTTTGGCGCCGCAACCACGTCGATCACCTCTAGCGACCGCGCTGAATTATCACGCTTACGCAAGTAGCCGCGGGAGATCAAATTATCAATATGTACTGCCACTGTCGAAACGCTTTTGTAATTAAGCGCCCGCATTATCTCGCGATAGCTCGGCCCGTAGCCGTTATCTTTTATAAAGTTATCAATAAATAGTAAAAGCTCGTACTGCTTCTTGGTCGGATTAATTGCCGCCGATTGAGCTTGTGCTGCCATACCTTCACTATAACGAATCAACCAGCTCCCGGTCAAACGGTCGTGCCACTATCAGCGCCGACAAGCCCCACCAAACTAGTGCTATCACATCATCAGCAAATACTGGCAAGAACAAACTAGCGATACTCAGGCCAATTCCAGACAAAAACATACCAAGCGCTAACCAATCGTTCCGCCGCCGCCATAACCGCCGCAAAACGATAATCACAATCATCAAGTAAATCACTAAACCCAGCCAACCAGCTTCGTGCACGATAAATAAATATTGGTTCTCGATAATCACCCCTGAATCACCTAATAACGATGCCGACCCGGTACTGCCAATACCAGCACCGAATGGCTGCTGCGCTGCCTTGATGACGCCATCGCGCAGCGACGAAAGGTGGTCATCGTTTGAGGTTCTAGCAGCACCCGTAGTAGGATTATCATGCAAAATCACATTATGCATAAAGTTGGTATCGCGCAGCAAATAAGCTCCGCCCGCAGCTGCAACTAAAACTCCCGCAGCAATCGATATCCAAGCTTTTTTAGATAATTTCCGGCCATATTGATGAGCAAAAAGCCCGCCTAACGCTGCTAGAGCCCCCAGAATCGCCGCCCGCGAATAACTAATATAAAGAGCGATACTAGAGCTAGCGGCCGCCAAAATGCCGTAGACGCGCAGCTTAGCACTATCACGCCATTTTGCCGCCAAAAATGCTGACGCCAACACCAATCCGCCAAGCGCGTACGCTCCTAGCGGATTCGGCCCGCGCAGCGTGCTGCCAAAGCGCACATAAGCCTCATTTGAATCAACCGTCAAATACGGTGCAACCGTCGCCTGACTGTAACCGAATATTGTCAAGAAATCCCGCGGCAAAGCCAACTGTAAACAAGCAAACCCAATAATTACCACTGCTGCCGCCAGCATACATTTCAATAAAATTTGCCGATAGCGCGGATATAGATAAATAAAACCATACATCGTCGCCGCTATTAAACCCCAGCGCAAATCAATTACCAGGCCAGCAATCACAGTCGTCGCTGAATTACCCGCAGCCAGCGATATTCCTACTAAAACTAAATGCCACAGCGCAAAACCAGCAATCAACCATAACAACTTATCGCGCAGCCAAAATCGCCAAGCATGGCGCCGCCAACCCAGGATAATCACCAGAACAAAAGCTACCATTAGCAATACTTCTTTCCATGCTTTGGCATACAGCGCAACCAGCGGCCAATGCGTGCTCGCAAAAACCGTCAACGGCGTATGAATTGCCAAACCTAGCATAATCGCAGCCAACAGCGCTAGCGTTACCGAAGCTAGCCGACGCTCCAAATTATCGGTATTGAGATTGCTCATGCTATCTATTATAACGAAAGTTGTTATAATGAAGACAAATGCCATCTCATAACACCAAGTCTTACAGCCTAATCCTGATGGCGGCCGACGCGATTGTGCTGGCAATTGTTTTTGCCGCAGCCTATTACATTCGCACTCAAGTCGACCAGCGCGTACTCTTGCACATTGTTTACGCCTACGAATATATTATCGGCTTTGCCGTGATTACCCCGGTGTGGATACTGATTTTCGCTTCGCTCGGATTGTATAGTCCGAGCATTTATAACCGCCGCCTCGTCGAATGGAGCCGTATAACGCTCGGCACTTTCATTGGTATACTGCTGGTGATTGGCTGGGAATACTTCACTAGTATGCATATTTTTCCGGCCAGGTTAGTCGCTCTTTACGTTTTAATCGGCTCAACGATTGCCATTATTTTGGTACGCGAAATAATTCGCACTATTCGCAACGAGTTATACCGCTACGGACACGGCGTCAGTCGAGTGTTGGTAATCGGCAATTCTGATGCGACGACCGATATTGCGATGTCCCTCGGCTCCACCCACAAATCTGGTTATCAAATTGTAGCCTTCGCCGGACCGGCAAAATTGTTGCCGCCGCATCTCGGTATCGTTCATTACGGCCGCGTCGAGACAGCACTCAAAGATATCAAAAAACTTAACATTAGCACTATTATTCAAACCGACCTTTATGCCAGCGAAGACCGCAACCACCAGATTTTAAGCGCTGCGCAAATTGCTCACATTCAATATAATTTCATTCCTGGCGAGCCAGAATTTTACACTGGCAAAAACACCGTCGATGTCTTTCTCGGCTATCCGATGATTACCGTCAGCCAAACACCACTCATCGGCTGGGGAGCAATTGCTAAGCGGTTATTTGACTTGATAGCCGTTATTATTACTTTGCCGCTCTGGGGATCAATTATAATAATAATCGCGCTGCTGCAAAAGATTTGCAATCCCGGACCGATTTTTTACCGTTCTAAGCGTTTGAGCCGTTTTTCGAAGCCGATTCGCCTTTATAAGTTCCGCACTATGGGTGCTCAGTACGGCAAAAAGGACGCCAGTATCGAGTTTGAGGAAATGAACCGGCCTGATTTGGCCGCCGAATATCGGCGCGATCACAAGGTTGCCGATGACCCGCGAATTACTTGGTTTGGTAAGTTCTTGCGTAATACTTCGCTTGATGAATTCCCGCAATTTATCAACGTGCTGCTCGGCGACTTGAGTTTAGTCGGGCCGCGTCCGATTCTGCCGCAAGAAGTTAAATTCAGCAAAAATCGTACGGCGTTATTGCATAGCGTTAAGTCTGGAGTAACTGGATTGTGGCAAGTCTCGGGCCGCAGCAACTTGAGCTTCGACGAACGGATTGAGCTTGAGCTTTATTACGCGCAAAACTGGAGTTTTTGGCTAGACTTGCGGATACTTTTCAAAACAATCGGTGTTGTATTACATAAAACAGGAGCGAGATAATGAAGCGTCCGCGCATTGCAATTGTTTGCGACTTCTTGACAACGATGGGCGGTGCCGAGAATGTCGTGCTAGCAATGCACGAAGCTTTCCCTGATGCGCCAATTTATACGGCAATATATAATCCCGACAAGGTTCCAGCTTTTGCTAAACTTGATATTCGCACCTCGAAACTACAAAAAATACCGCTGCGGCTGCGTAATTATTACAAACTTTTTCCGACGCTAGCAGTTAAAGCAATGCGCCAGCTCGATCTTAGCGAATTTGATATTATTTTGACTAGTTCGTACCTGCACGGCCACCAAGTTACTAAAGCACGACTCAACCAAGTTATTATCAATTATTGCCATACGCCGCCGCGCTACTACTGGAGCCACTACGACGAATACCGCCGCGATCCTGGCTACGGCAAGCTTAATCCGTTTATTCGCCTGCTGATGCCGCTGCTGGTACCGCATCAGCGCCAGCTTGATCTGGAGGCTGCTAAACAAGTTGATGTCTTCATCGCTAACTCTACCGAGACGCAAAAACGCATCAAAAAATATTACGGCCGCAGCAGTACCGTAATTCATCCGCCAGTCGAAACTAGCCGCTTTACGCCTGCTCGCAAGCGGAGTGACCACTACGTAACCATCGGCCGCCAATTGCCGTATAAGCGCTACGATCTAGCCGTCAAAGCCGCTACCAAACTCAACAAAAAACTGATCGTTTTTGGCAACGGGCCAGCTCACGACCAGCTAGTCAAGCTTGCCGGCCCAACCGTCGAATTCCGCACCGACCGCTTCGGCGATGCTAGCGATGCCGAATACGAGAAAGCTATCACAACTGCGCGCGGCTTTATTTATCCTGCCGAGGAGGATTTCGGTATTGTCAGCGTCGAAGCATTGGCAGCCGGCGCACCCGTTATCGGCCTGGCACGCGGCGGCACCACTGATATAGTCACGTCGCCTGATATCGGCACGCTATTTCAACATCAAACCGTCGACGACATTGCAAAAGCCATCAAAATCACCGAACAAACCCGCTTTTATCCGAGCAAACTCGCCCGCACCGCTAAACGCTTCGACAAAGGACTTTTCTTGACTAAGATTAGGAAAGTTGTACGAGATAATACGCCTTAAGCAATTATTTATTTTTTCGGGTATACTAGGGTTATGAAAACAATTTTAGTCACTGGCGGCGCGGGTTATATTGGCAGCCACACGCTGATCGAGCTTATCAATAACAATTTTGAAGTAGTGGTAATCGATAACTTAGCCAATTCTAGCCGCGAGAGTTTGCGACGTGTCGAACAGATCACTGGGCACGACATCCCTTTTATTGAAGCGGACGTCCGCGACCAATCAGCACTTGATGATATTTTTACAACATACGATATAGATTCAGTGATTCATTTTGCTGGACTAAAAGCCGTCGGCGAATCGGTCGCCAAACCGCTAGAATACTATGACAATAACCTTGTCTCGACTATGGTGCTGCTTGAAGTGATGCGAGAACATAACGTTAAGCAATTAGTCTTTTCAAGTTCAGCAACTGTTTACGGCAGTCCTAGCGAGCTGCCGCTGCGCGAAACTTCGACAGTCGGCGTAGGCTTAACCAATCCTTATGGCAAGACTAAATACATGATCGAGCAAATCATACAGGATTACTGCGCGGCCGATCCAACGTTCGAAGCAACAATCTTGCGTTATTTCAACCCGATTGGCGCCCATCAATCAGGCCAAATCGGCGAAGACCCAAACGGCATTCCAAACAATTTATTGCCTTATGTCGCTCAAGTTGCTGTCGGCAAACTTCAAAGCGTCGGTGTTTTCGGAGACGATTACGACACGCCAGACGGCACGGGTGTACGCGATTATATTCACGTCGTAGACTTGGCGCGCGGCCACGTCGCTGCTCTGCAGCATATGAAAGCCGGGGCTAATGTCTATAATCTCGGCACCGGAAGCGGCACATCGGTGTTAGAAATCATCAAAGCGTTTAGCAAAGCTTGCGGGCGAGATTTGCCCTACGAAATCAAACCGCGGCGAGCTGGTGATATCGCCGCTTGCTACGCTGACTGCAGCAAAGCTGAGCGCGAACTAGGCTGGCGAGCCGAATTAAGTATTGAACAGGCTTGCGCTGATAGCTGGCGCTGGCAATCGCAGAATCCAAACGGTTTTTCTGAATAGTGGCTGTGGCGCTTTATTTAACGACAAGCCAATAACAACTTGTTTCTTCTAATTCGCGTTTGTCTACTCTTTGCCTGTCGCTTGGTTGATTCGCGTCGACGAATCTGGCTTACCTTTACCAGCATCAAACCGCATCTGTATGTTGTACTTTTTACAAACATCTGCTTCGGGAATGGCTTTTTCGGTATCACGATCGCCGCCGTTAGCAAAGATCAGCTCATCACCCGGATACTGGCCGGCAACCATTTCCAACGACTTAATTTGCGTTGGATCTTCGTCGATTGATAGAATAACCTGATCGACACCCTTTAGCGCCCGCATTAACCGCAACCGATTACTTTCATCCAGGATAATCTTGCCTTTTTTGAGCAGCTGCTGCTTATCATTATTAACAATTACAATCAGCTTGTCGCCCATAGCCGCTGCCGCCTCAATCATGTCCAGGTGTCCGCCATGCAGCGGATTGAAATAACCGCTAACAATTACTATTTTCATAATCCTCCTCTGTCGATTACTTATTATACCTGATATACTATAGTTATGACAAAGATGCTAGTCACGGGAGGCGCGGGATTCATTGGCTCGAATTTTGTGCATTATACCGTCAAACACAAGCCAGAATATGACATCACTGTTATTGACAAGCTCACCTATGCGGGCAATCGCGCCAATTTACAGCCAGTGGCTGATAAGATTACTTTCGTAGAAGGCGACATTTGCGATGCTGAGCTGATGGATAAATTGGTGGCTGAAACTGACATTGTGGTGCATTTCGCCGCTGAAAGCCATAATGATAATTCTCTGCGCAATCCGTGGCCGTTTGTCGAGACCAACGTGGTCGGCACATACACCATCTTGGAAGCTGTCCGCAAGCACGGCAAGCGCCTCCATCACATCTCAACCGACGAAGTGTTTGGCGACTTAGAGCTCGACGATCCAAACCGCTTCACCGAAGACACCCCGTACAANCCNTCCAGCCCCTACTCCAGCACCAAAGCTTCCAGCGACATGNTNGTACGNGCCTGGATTCGCAGCTTCGGNATNAAAGCGACNATTTCCAATTGTTCAAACAATTACGGNCCNTACCAACACATCGAAAAGTTNATTCCGCGCCAAATCACNAANATTTTGAGNNATATCAAGCCAAAACTGTACGGNACNGGCGAACAGGTNCGCGACTGGATTCACGTTGATGATCACAACTCGGCCGTTCACCTCATCTTGGAAAAAGGCGAGCTGGGTGAGACTTACATCATCGGCGCCGACAACGACCACGTCAATAACAAGATGGTGATTGAGCTAATTTGCGAGCTGATGGGCAAAGGTAAGGATTGGTATGAGCATGTCAATGACCGCCCTGGCCACGACATGCGCTACGCCATGGACTCCAGCAAGCTGCGCCGCGAACTGGGTTGGCAGCCACAATATACTGATAACCAAACAGGTATGCATGACGGCCTAATGCAAACCATTGATTGGTACCGCGAACACGAAGACTGGTGGAAAGCCCAAAAAGAAGCGGTTGAAGCAGCCTACGCAAAACAGGGGCAATAATCATGACAGATGTGCCGTCAAAAACTAAAGTCAGCAGTAAAATCGTCTATCAAAATCCTTGGATCACCATTCACGAAGACCAGACTGTTAGTCCAGATGGGACCACCGGAATCTATGGCTATATGGAGTCGCGAGATTCGTGTATGATTGTAGTGGTAGATGACCAAGAGCGCTTGTATTTAGTGCGTGGCTTTCGCTATCCGTCGCAAAGCTTTGGCTGGGAGTTGCCCGGCGGCGGGGGCGACAATGAAGACCTACTAGAGGCTTCAAAACGCGAACTCGAGGAGGAAACCGGCATCATCGCTCAGTCTTGGCAAAAACTAGGTGAGGCATACGTTTGTAACGGTTTATTGACCGAAAAAATGGCGGTCTGCCTAGCCCGAGAACTAAGCTTCACTGGCCAACGTGAACAAAGCGATGAGCTCTTTAGTGATATACGATTTTTCACACTTGATGAGATCAATGAGCTGATTCGAAACGGCGAAATTAATGATTGCCAAACTCTTGCAGGACTACATTATTATCAACTATGGCGAAAGGATACTGTATGAATTTCGATCCAAGCGATTACAACGAGCTAACCGTCGCTGAATCGCCGATTCCTGGATTATTTGTCATTAAATTGCCCGTCCATGGCGACAATCGCGGCTGGTTCAAAGAAAATTACCAAAAAGAAAAAATGGAAGCGTTGGGACTACCATCGTTTGACATCGTGCAAAACAATATCAGCTTCAATGACAAAGCTGGCACTACCCGTGGCCTCCACGCCGAGCCGTGGAACAAATTTATCTCCACTGCCAACGGCCGAGTCTTTGGTGCGTGGTGCGATTTGCGTAAAGGCGACAGCTTCGGCACGGTTTTCACGCACGAAATCAATCCTGGCACGGCAATTTTCGTACCCAAAGGCGTTGCCAATGGCTATCAAGCGCTTGACGACAACATTGCCTACACCTACCTGGTTGACGCGCACTGGTCGCCAGACGCCAAGTACACCTTTGTCAATTTATTTGACCCAGCGCTTGGTATCGATTGGCCCATCAGCCAAGAGCAAGCGATTATTTCCGAAAAAGACGCCGCTCACCCGCTGCTTGCAAACGTAATCCCGATGGAGGTTTAATGGACGATAAGGCAATAGTTATCACTGGCGCTAACGGGCAAGTCGGCCGAGCACTACAAAAAGTTTACCCTCAGGCACTAGCCCTGGATCGCGAACAACTCGATATCACTAACCAAAAGGCAATCAATGAGTTTAACTGGGATAATGTCAAAGTAATTATTAACGCTGCCGCCTGGACCGACGTTGATGGTGCAGAAAATCCCAGCAATTATGACCTAGTCAAAGCAGTTAACGTTGACGCAACCCGCCACTTGGCAAAAGCCGCTAGCCAGCACGACTTAACTTTTGTAACGTTCTCGTCTGACTACGTTTTCGACGGTTCCCAACCAATCCACAACGAATACGAACCTTTTTCTCCACTTAACGTTTATGGCAAAACTAAAGCTGATGGCGATCGAGTCGCCACTACAACAACCAAGCACTACATTATTCGAACCTCGTGGGTAATCGGCGACGGCAGAAACTTTGTCAGCATCATGCAGGATCTAGCAGCACGAGGCATCAGACCCTCAGTCGTTAACGACCAGATTGGCCGCCTAACTTTTACCGATACTTTGGCGCGTGGTATTAAACATTTATTAGAAACAAGCGCACCATACGGCACGTATAATTTAACCAATGAAGGCCAACCGACCAGCTGGGCAGACATTGCCAAAATCGTCTTTGAAAAATCAGGCAAATCACCTTCAGACGTACAGCCAGTTTCTACTGCTGAATATTTCGCTGATAAACCAAACACTGCCAAGCGGCCACCGCAAAGCACCCTAGATCTAACGAAAATTGAAAAAACTGGATTCATACCAGAAGATTGGCACGATAAATTAGACAAGCTGCTTGATTAAATTATCTACTTTGCTTGTTGAATGCTAGCGTTGATTTCTTTATTACTTATGCTATCTTTGCCCCAGTAAGCCTCATCTGCCAGCTTGCCGACTTTAGCTGGATTCCTAGTACCCATCTGATTCGGCAACCAATTTCTAGTGAGCTTAAGCGACCGCTTTTCACGCTCCATTGATTTTTGTAGGGTTTCCTCATCCAAATCCGTCCTACTCTCAACAAATACCAGCTTAAAGTTGTCTGGCATCAGATAATCAGCCAGCCACATCACCCGCGGCATATGTGCAATGTCAGCTACAAACACTGCTGTCATTTCAGTGTCTGCCAACAATTCCATCTTTTGTTCGGTACTCATAGCACCAACTTCATCAGCGTCATAGCCCTCTTTAATCAACTGTTTAGATAAAATTATCGGGATGCTATTAGTAAAGTTCGTAACCGTATCAACCGAGTCGGGTTCCTCATCTGTGAACTCATCCAGTTTTCCAACTACTTCATTAATTTCTTTTTCACTCTTACCTTCACTTCGTAACTTTTCAGCAACGTTCCGCAACATCTGCTCTTTCATTAGTGTTGAAGTACTAATGCGCGGATATTTCTCATATTCATCCAGTAGTGCATCAGTCAACTCAGATGCGCTGGCGGTGTCTGGATCAATATTACGAGCCTCGTATATTCGCCGAAGCGCCCGCACACAAACCTGCATATCTTGCATTGTTGGATTAGTGTCAACTTCGTGCATGAAATCGCTCAGATTGACTTGGTTTTCCTTTACTAACTGATGTATTTTAGCATCAGATGTATGAATCACATCCTCATAATTCAGCCCGGCGCTCTCAGCCAAAACTGGCATCGCTGTTGCCATAGCAATCGTCTTGTTGTTCATCCTACCAGTGTGAACAACTTGTACATTAGTATTGCCGGATTCAATCGCCCGCACATACAGATCGCTAACCATGTCGGTATTTGCCACCGACTCTGGCGGTAGTTTGACATTCCTGTCTGGGTGTCCAATCTCTGCTTCAACAACCTCTTCACCGCGAGCAATATTAACAATAACATCAGCCGCAGACACGGCTTCAACAACCTCTGGACTATTAGAATCTGTAAAGGTAATTTTAGGACAGCCCTGCTGCAGTTGTTCGGAAAAACCGCGATACGGTACATAAACAATTGAGCGGCTCCTCGGCCCTCTTTCAGGATGATCCGGGTCGGTAAATAAATTGTCCGATACTCTGGTTAGATAGCTTTCATAAGCATCTTGTGTATCCTGAGTTTTAACCTCAGGTTTAGAAATTTTCTCCATATTTGCTATCCTTTTATTTTAACTTACTTTTGTAC
>NZ_PQNZ01000021.1:0-11614 GCF_004138385.1 Candidatus Nanosynsacchari sp. TM7_ANC_38.39_G1_1
TGAGATGGATAATTTTCTAAAAAGCAATGACGAGAAAGCGAAAGAAATTTGTAAAATCATAGGTTTAATCGCAGGAGAGGATGACGATTCCGTACATTAGTAATATGATGTATATAGGTTAGCATAAGAATAACGCCCTAAGAATGACACAGACTGATAGGCTACTTAAAATCCACTTACTCCTACCATTAATTTGGATGGTGGTTATCTTCATATTTTCACAGCAACCAGCCTCAATATCTAGCGGACAGAGCAGCGTATTTGTAGAGCAACTACATCACATTGTTCCAAGCATCGACCAACAGCTGCTGACTTTCATAATTCGCAAGAGCGCACATATTTTTGCTTACTTCATACTCGGTATATTATCATTTAACGCTTTATTGAGAGCAGAATTAAGAAAGTTACCGTTTGACCGACCAACAATGTCCTCAATTACTATTTGCGCACTTTATGCTGCCAGCGATGAATTTCATCAACTATTCATTAGTGGTAGAAGCGGAGAAGTGCGCGATATTATCATTGATAGTATAGCCGCCAGCATCGGTATCGTGCTCATCGGTTATATATACAAACACTCAAAGGCAGCTCGCTAAGAAGCCACTATCACATCCACAATAAGCTACTTAGATTCTGGTTTGATAGCCCTTTTCATACAGCTAACGATAACTTTGCGCGTACGCTGGCGGATGGCGTGGGTGGCGGTAGTTAGCGAATGCAGCGTAATTTGCTGATTTTTTTCGGCAATGTGCTTTAGATTCTTTTCGACGATAAACGGGTCTAGTTTGCCGTAAATAATGTCGGTGTCGATACGTGTTTCGGCCAATTTACGGCTAGCGTTTTGGCTAATAATACCAGCTAACAGCGTATCGCGAAAGGCGCTAAAATTATCCTGAGTCAGCTGCGTTTCTGAGAAGCCAGCCAGCCCCAACTTAGAGTATAAATCGTAGCCAGCCACTACCGCCTTGGGTGTTTTTAGCGCTTGGCGATAGATTTCACGTAGTAGATTGTCCTGGCGTAATCGCGCCGCGCCTGTTTGAGAGCTATCACGGTAAATCGGTGGCGCCACCAAGATGCAGCGCTTAACAATACCCTTATACATACTAGCAAACTCAATCGCCACCAGCGAGCCAAACGAATGTCCGACCAGCACTACTGGACCACTCAAGCCATTCGTCAAGCAGGTAGCCAGCAGGTGGCGGGCTTGTTCACGAGCGCTATACATTCGCCGAGTTCGTGCTAAATAAGAGCCACCGTGCCCTAATAAATCAACTACGATATAGTTGCAATTAGCTGGTACGTTCTCAATAAAAGGTTGCCACAACTCACCAGTATCCGCCAGACCGTGGATAAAGACATAAGTTACCGCGAATGGCCGCCGCAAACGTTTATAACGGACGCGCAATCGATAGGGAACATGCAGCATCTTGTGCAGGATTTGATCGCGGAACTTACGCTTGGCCGCCATCAACGCCTACTTGTCTAATTCTTTCAAGCGAGCAATTCGCGCCTCGGTCGACGGGTGAGTCGAGAAGAGAGCTTGCAAGCCGCCCAGCGAGAACATATTCGAAAACATTAGATGAGCTGAAGCTTCTTGGCTTGGCGATGGTGCAATCGGCGGTACGCTAGCTTTCCAGTTTTCTAGCTTCATCAGCGCCGACGCTAAATTATCGCCAGCGCCGAGAATACTGTGGCTATACTGATCAGCCGCATACTCGCGGCTGCGCGATACTGCCATCTGGATCAACATCGCAGCGATAGGCGCCAAAATTAACGAGGCAATCATCGCAAAGACATTACCGCCGTCATCGTCGTCCGACGATCCGCCGAATAGAAAGGCTAGCTGCGCCAGATAACTAATCGCACCCGCCAGCGTCGCGGCGATGGTCGAGATTAGCATGTCGCGATGTTTGACATGACCTAATTCGTGCGCCAAAACCGCCCGCAGTTCATCCTCATTCAGAATGTCCATGATACCAGTCGTCACCGCTACGGCAGCATGCTGCGGCGAGCGGCCTGTCGCGAAGGCATTAGGAATCGGCGTCTCGACGTAATAAAGCTTTGGCATCGGCAAATTCGCTTGGGCTGTTAACTCGCGGACGATACGCTCGACCTGCGGGTAACGATTGCCCAGCGGCTGAGCGTCTTGCATCTTAATTACTAGCGACGAACTGAAAAAATACATGAAAAAGTTAGACACCGCCGCTAATCCTAGCGCCATCAGCATACCCTGCTGGCCGCCAAACGCATAGCCAACCATCATGAATAGCCCTGTCAGAATTGCCATGAGTAGGGTAGTTTTGAAAATCTGCTTCATATCTTTTGTCTATTATAGCAAACCGCCTTAAAGTTATCTTAAAAGACGCGCCAGAGGGTTGCAGCAAAACGGCTTGTCGATATATACTAATCATAAGCAACTCTAAATTAGGGGGCATCACGTCTAACTATATTGATCGGTTTTGGCATCACCGCGCCAGCGAAGCAATTATGCTCATCCTCGCTGTTGTAGCTGGATTGTTTGCTTGGTCTATTGGCGGTGGAAAATCTCCAGAAGACCCTTTGTACGTGTCTATACTACCGGGCTCGTTAGCCGCGATTGCTTTCGTAATTACTTTGGTATCATATTTTGCTGTTAAGCGAAACTTTTACCAATCGCTGCTAATTAATTATATCTTGTTGACTGCAACGGGCTGGCTGCTAGTTTTTGCCTCTAGCAATCAAGGGGTGCCACATTTGGCGCTATTTGCAGTAATCGTCGCTGTCGGACCATTACTTGGAACTTATGGTCTCTTGACAGCTGTCATCGCCGCTGCGGCCGGAGTGGCAGAACGTTTTATTATTGAGCAGACACCCTTGGGATCATTAGCAGCATTGGCTATGATACTATTTACACCCTTGCTAGCTGCAAGTTTACTGTGGCTGCGCCGACACCAATCTGTTGGCGCTAGTGAACCAATCCGCGAGAGTTTAGCTACCGTGGCTGGCCCTCAAGCCTCTGACATTGTTATCAGCGCTATCGGCGACGGGGTAGTAGCCGTCGATGCGAAAGGCATCATCACCTTGATCAATCCAGCAGCCCAGCAGCTAGTTGGCTGGGGTAATCAAGACGCTATCGGCTTGTCATATAAATCAGTCATCAGACTAATGGACCAGGACAATAACACCATCAAAGATAACGATAACGGCGATATCATCGCTCGCGTCCTCAACACTAACAACCCGCTCAAAACTGACGATTTCAAGATCAAGACCCAATCTGACAAAAATTTTATGGCTAGCATTTCAGTTAAGCCAATCAGTAACAAGCATAACGACGGCGCAGTGATCGTCTTTCGCGATATCACCGCCGAGCGCAGCGACGAGCGCCAGCGCGCTGAGTTCATCAGCACCGCCAGCCACGAGATGCGTACACCAGTTGCTAGCATTGAGGGTTACCTCGGCCTAGCGCTTAACCCGCAAACCGCCACCATTGATACGCGCGCTCGCGGTTATATTACCAAAGCGCATCAATCAGCCGAGCACTTGGGCCGGCTTTTTCAAGACTTGCTCGATATTAGCAAAGCTGACGACCATCGCCTCAGCAACAATCCAAAAATCGTTAATGTCATCGACTTCATCAAAGATATCGCCGACGGATTAACGCCGAAAGCCGAAGAAAAAGGCTTAAGTGTCAATTTCGTACCATCGACTAGCGATGTTTCTAGCAAGGAGGTCCAGAACCGCCGAATCAACCCGATTTTATATGCTAATGTCGATAACGACCACCTCCGCGAAATCGTCCAAAACTTGATTGAAAATGCTATCAAGTACACGCCGTCTGGCAGTATCACCGTTGACGTAACTAGCAACAACGACCAGGTGACGATAAGTGTCGCCGACACTGGCATCGGCATCCCGCCAGAGGACGTTGGCCATCTCTTTCAGAAGTTCTACCGCGTCGATAACAGCGACACCCGCCAGATAGGCGGTACTGGGCTAGGCTTATACCTGTGCCGGCGACTAGCCGAAACTATCGGCGGGCGGTTGTGGGTTGAAAGTGAATATCAGCACGGCAGCACATTTTTCTTGGCTATTCCGCGAGTCGATCATGTTGCTGCCACTTTTCTAAATGATAACGGCGAAACCGAAAATAACACCAGCATTGATAAGTTATCAGCCGAAGACATGCTAGCTAGCAATGCGCCAGAAATTCTAGCGGTTGCGCCAGCGGCTGCCGAGTTTGAGCAAACGCCGCTTGACGCACCAACACCAGCAGTTCCGACTCAGACCTTCACCGATACCAGCTTACTCAACTATTCGCCGCCGCCAGCACCCAAATCGAACGATTTAAACCAAAACGCGGCCAGTACAACCAAGCAATTTACCAACACGCCGCTTAGCGATATTGAGGCCGCACCCGACAAATACGCCGAACAATTACGCAACGAAATCAGATTAAACGTCCCGCGGCGGCGAAATTAAAACTATAGGGTATAGCATTTTTAAACCATAACCGTTAAAATAGGGGTAAGATGACAAAAATATTACTAGTAGAAGACGACAAAAGCCTCAGCGAGATTTATAGTGTACGGCTGCGCGCCGAGGGCTACGACATATTATCTGCCAGCGACGGCGAACAAGCCTTGGCGCTTGCCATCAAAGAAGTACCCGACCTAATAATTAGCGACGTTATGATGCCGAATATCAGCGGCTTCGACATGCTGGATATCCTACGCAGTACCACCGAAACACGCGGTATTCACGTCATTATGATGACCGCTCTGTCAAGCGATGAGCAACGCCAACGCGGCATGGCGCTCGGCGCTGACCGCTACCTAGTCAAATCGCAAGTCGGCATCGAGGACGTCGTTCGCACCGTCCACGAAGTTCTCGGCGACGCCTCAGTGCCAGCCGAAACGCCAGCACCTCTTGTCAACGAGCCAAAACGAGCTACTATCGAGCCTGGTCCTAGTGCTAGGGCGACGGAGCCAGCGCCAGCTAACAATTCTCCAGAAAAGGCTGAAAGCGATAACACTAAAGCGAATGAACTAAATCCAAACCCCGAAACTCCGGGGGGGCCAGCTTCTAGCTCTAATCCAGCAGCCAGCTCGACCGCTCCAACACCGGCTAACCCAGCGCCGACCGATACGGCGGCAGCCACCGTTACAACGATGCCTGCCAGCACTACCGCAGCGGCAACTCCAACCGCCCCTCAACCAGCACAGCCAGAACCAGCAGCTATTCCCGCAGCTCCATCGGCACAGCAGCCAAATCCGCTAGTTGCCGCACCGCGCGAAACTCCAGCAGCTAGCGCGCCTGCCGCCGTCACTAATATCCCAGTTACTACTCCGGTTAATCCAGTACTCAGCCAAGCTGCGCCCGCAGCTACTTTGCCACCGCCAGCTAGCGCGGCAACTGCACCGAGAACTAGCACTTTGCCGCAACCAATCGCGCCGTTTTCAACTAACCGGCCAGGTTCGTCAGGCCGAGTGATCCAGCCAATCACCCCAACTGATCAAGAACCAATTGATTACACTGCTCGCATGAGTGAAGAACTAGCAACATATCAAGACCTTGACACCATCCCAGCGCCACAGACCAGTCCTGCAAACATGTTCCCTCAGGCCACGCCAGCAGCAACCCCTGCGGCCGCGCCAACTCCAGCGCCAGCTGCACCCGAGCCAGCTTCTATAGCGACAAACTCAGCGCCATCAGTAGCGCCGACTTCACCGTCTGCCAGTGCTACCGCAGCGGCAACTCCAGCCACCCCTCAACCAGCGCAACCAGAGGCAGCAGCTAGTCCCGTTACACCAGCACCAGCACCAGCACCAGCATCAGCATCAACTATGCCTCACATAATGCCAGGCCCAGCTGCAGTTGCTACGCCAATCAGTAATATGACCGCATCAGCTGAGAGCGCTTTGAATAATCCTTCCGCGCAGCCTGCGCTTAACGCCACACCACCAGCTATACCAGCGCCAAACACTAGCGTACCAGAACCAGCTGCACCATTAGCAGCACCAGCCTCTTCCGATGAAGCCGGGTTAAAGTTTGAAGAAACCGCAATTTCCTCAAGCCAACCAAAATAATCGTCTTATGGTAAGCCAAAAATCAGCTAGTGGCACCGAAACGATTCGCCTCAATAAATTCTTAGCACTCCAACTCGGCATCTCGCGGCGCGAAGCCGACAATCTCATCTCAACAGATACCGTCACTATCAACGGTAAGCCAGCGACACTTGGCGCTCGTCTATCGCCAACTGACACCGTCAAAGTCGCGGGCCGCGACATCAGCTCTCATGCTATCAAGAAAGTCTACATCGCTCTCAACAAACCAGTCGGTTACGTTTGCTCGCGGCGCCAGCAGGGTAATGCGCCGACAATTTATTCATTGTTGCCGCGAGATTTAGATCACCTCAAGCCAGTCGGCCGCCTTGACAAGGATAGCTCTGGCTTGATTCTGCTGACCAACGACGGCGATTTTGCTCACCGCATGACCCACCCGAGTTTTCGCAAGACTAAAATATATAAAGTCCGCCTCGACCGACCGCTTGAGCCGCTACACCAGCAGATGATTAGCGATTTTGGCGTCAACCTCGAGGACGGCCGCAGCCAGCTGGCTCTAGAGCGCCTCGACGATAGCCGCCTCAACTGGCAAGTCATCATGAGCGAAGGCCGCAACCGCCAAATCCGCCGCACCTTTGCCGCGCTCGGCTACACCGTCGTGCGACTGCACCGCGTACAATTCGGCAATTATTCGCTTGGCAACATGGAACGAGGGGAGTGGCAAAGCATTTCTGCTAATTAACAAATTAAGTTGTCTTACTATACCTATCTTTGGATTATAATAAATACTATGTGTATGCCAAATCCCGACCCAGCTCCTCATTACCAACTGACCAACCACGCCAACGACTCAATATCTTGGTTGTTCAACCCGCTGCACAAGCGCACATTATGTTTTGACGAGAATAGTAGTTTTTACTCTGTAGCCAGCGCACCTAGAACAATCTCGTTTGGACCGCACGCTGAATACGGCATTGACGTCTGCGCGCTTGGTCTTGAGATAATAATTATCGCAGCCTGTTTCATTGGCTGGCGAAATTTGCGGCGTTCAAAACATAAAAATAATGATGAGTCCTCCACGTCGTGGAAGGCTTTCGCCGAATGGATATTTCTAGTAGCGGGCGGACTATTCTTGACGGCAGTATTACTATCGACACTGCATAACGCCATTTCAATCGGCTTATTATAAATTCTGCTATACCGCTAGCGCTCGCCAAATCAACTCACCTCTGTTATAATTAAGTTAATTATGGCAACCAAACTTCCTACCGTCGCTATTATCGGCCGCGCCAATGCTGGTAAAAGTTCGCTATTCAACCGCATCATGCGCTCGCAGCAAGCCATTGTTGCCCGCGAAGCTGGCACCACCCGCGACAACGTCATCGGTAAAGCGTCATATCAAGGCCGCGATTTTTGGCTAGTTGATACCGCTGGCCTCAAGCCCGCCGAGGACGAATTCGAAGCCAGCATCCAAGACCAAATCACCGAGGCCGCCGAAGCCGCCGACGTCATTCTCGTGGTCGTCGACAGTACCAAATACCCCAGCGACGAAGACCGCCGCGTCGCCAAAACCGCCTTAAAGAGCCGCAAACCCGTCATTCTCATCACTAACAAAATCGATCTGAAAGGCAACCTACCTGATAGCGAATTCTTGCGCCTCGGCATCAAGTCGATCATTCGCACCTCCGCCGAACATAACTCTGGTATCACCGACGTCCTTAGCGAAATCTGCCAACACATCCCCGCCAAACAACAATCCGAGCCCAGCGAAACTCTCAAAATCGCCCTTATCGGCCGGCCAAACGTCGGCAAGTCTAGTCTGTTTAATACGCTAGCCGGCAAGCAGCAAGCCATCGTTGCCAGCCGCGCCGGCACCACCCGCGACGTCAACCGCGTCCGCCTGCAATACCACGGGCAAGCGATCGAACTGCTCGACACCGCTGGTATCCGCCGCCAAGGCAAGCAAGAGGTCGGCATCGAGAAGTTCAGCGTCCTGCGCACCCTCGCCGCCATCGAAGAGGCTGATATTTGCTTTTTGCTAATGGATGTCAATGAACTGAGCACCGCCCTCGACCAAAAGCTAGCTGGCATTATCGCCGAAGCAGGCAAGGGGCTAGCCATCGTCGTTAGCAAATGGGACATCGCTCTCGGCAAAGATGCCTACACCCGTGACGCGCTGGCACCAAAGATTTCAGCGCAATTCGACTTTACGCCGTGGGCGCCGTTAATTTTCACTAGCTCGGTCACCGGCCAGAATGTTGCTAAATTATTCGATTTAGCCCTCAGTATCAATGCGAACCGCCAGCAAAAAACTACTACTCGTAAGCTTAACGATCTCCTGCAGCAATCAATTCAAAAGCATCCGCCAGCCGGCCTGAAAAACACCCACCCGAAGCTGCGCTACATCGTACAAACCGATACCAATCCGCCATGGTTTGTCATTTACGGCAGCAATTTGAAGTTCGTCCATTGGAGCTACAAGCGTTATCTAGAGCGCCAAATTCGCGATATTTTCGATTACACTGGCACGCCGATCAAACTATCTTTCCGCGACGAAAAACAACTCAAAGCCAACCGCGAACGCGTCGCCCGCGGCCTGGCGCCCGTCACCAAAGCCTACAAACAAGCCAAAAACGCCGAAAAACAGCTATAAAACCACATTTTTGACAAAAACCCTTGACGTTTTGTTCTATTAGTGATATATATATAAGCTTTTGTTGACAGATGTTTGACGTTTTGTCCAAAAGTGTATTTTGACAAGCAGTTGAGAATAGAGCAAGGTGAGATTTTATGGCGTTATTTTAGCGGAGGCAAAATAGTGTCGTGAAACCTCATCTTGCTCGCCGCCATCCGGGCGCCAGAAGCAGTGCTTCCCCCGAGGGAAGACACAGGCACTCCGCCTGGATGAGGAGAGAGGTGTGCATCATGGGCACCTACTACAATCCTGGGTCCGACGTAGCGCAGGGGCATATCGGGCGAAAGCTCGATACCTGCATGTACCACGTGGCGAAAAAGATGCTGAGGGAGGGGGAGCACCTGTACGCCACTATTGTCTTTACGACACACACCGCAGCGGTGTGTGTCGACGACTACGAGGAGTTCAGACAGATGTCTGAACTCCTCTATCCGTACGACCTTCACGCCCTGAGCGAGTACGCACACTCGCGCTCGGTGTAGAGATCCCGAACTGGCAAGCCGCCGAGAATACTTGGCGGTTCTCTCCGTCGCACATATTATATTCTCCTGCTTGTCAGTTCGCTCCATAGATGCGTATCTATGCTGACGAGTCGGAAACGACGAAAGCGAATTTTATCCAAACATCACTAGTTGCGCCGCCAAAGCTTCACGGGTAATCTCATCCGCTCGCTCGCCGATGAGTACAATTTTTGCCGCTTCCTCAGACTTGGCATGAGTTAGCTGAATTTGCTGCTCGGTCGCCTCCACATGCTGGCGCGCGCCGTTGTCACTAATAAAGCAGCCTTTCATTCGCCGTAGGCCATGCGCAGCGAACAACTCCGGCCATATTTTCTCCAACGTCGTCGCCGTAATTTTCATGCCCGACACATCCAGCACCGCATACGTCGGATTATCCGGCACCGCCAGTTCGCCATCGTACGTATCAAAAAACGCCAACAGTCCCGACGGCGTGGTGATTTTACTGAGGTCAAACTGACCGTGCGGCGCGCTGAGCACCTTGGCGTAGGGTAGGGTGCGGCGTTTTGCTTCGTATTCAGCCAGCTCGCTATCGTTCAGCAAATCCTCCTTGGTCACCAAAATCACGTCTGCTGCTTGCAGTTCAACTTCGTGCGCTGGCTCAATCCCGCGCAAAATCTCGTGCGCATCGATCACGTAAAAACTCTGCATCAACTCATACTTATTGAAGATTTGTGCATTAATCAATTTCTCGACCAAGTTCATCGTTCGCGCCACTCCCGTCGCCTCGATAAACACTGGCGCCGGTGAATTCCGGCAAAAATCCAGCAGCATCCGTGTCAGTGCGTGTTTCGACGAGCAGCAGACACAATCGCCAGCCAGCGTCGTCACCATCTCCGCTAAACCTTCCAGCCGATAGCCGTCGACATTTTCATTGGCATATTCATTTTCAATCACCCGCGCACCCTTATAGTCACTTTGTTGCAATAAGAATTCCAACACGCTGGTCTTGCCGGCACCCAGCGAGCCGTTCACCAAATAAAGCGGCACTTTATCAACGACCGCCCGCGCTTCGTCAAACGCCGCATTAACACTAAATTCCAAATCGTCATCGCGTTTCGTCATACATCTATTATACGTCATCACAGCCAAGGTGATATACTAAGGTTATGAAAGTCATTCTGGCCCTTGGTAACCCTGGCGAAAAGTACGTTCACACGCGGCATAATGCTGGTTTTTTGGTGATTGACCAATTGGCGGCAGGGCAGAGTGCACATTTTAGCAATAAGCCAAAATTCTCGGCGGATATTGCCGAATTGAATATGTCTGGAGAAAAAATTCTCCTTGTCAAGCCGACCACCTATTACAATGAGGTCGGTATTTCCGCGCGGGCTATCTTAGATTTTTATAAACTGACGCTTGACGATGTACTGATTATTCACGACGATACAGCGCTTGATTTTGGTAAAATCCGTGTCCGAAAAGGCGGCCGCGACGCTGGCAGCAACGGTTTGAAATCGCTTCATGCTCACATCGGCGCTGACTTCTGGCATATTCGTATTGGTACCGACAATCTACTGCGACGGCAAGTCTCAACCGACCGTTTTGTTATGATGAATTTTAATAGCGATGAATTAACTATTTTGAAAAATTGGGCCATCCCAACGGCGCAAACAATGATTCATGACTTTTTATCCGATCACATTTCAGCCATAAGCGTCAAACTCTAACCCCCGACACATCACTACGCCATTGCGCCTGCGAAATTAAAAATGCTTATTGCAACAATGTTGCAATAAGCAAGCGATATCGCCCGAAACAAAAAGCCACAAATATCAATTACCGTCGCTTTCGCGGCACAATTTTCGCCGCGCCGTGTTTCAGCCGCTGCTCAGCGCTATGTAATTTCGCCGCAGCTGCTTCTTGCAGATTAATCGCTCGCGCTTCCAGCATACTGCTACCTACCGCCAAGCTCACAAACAGCAAACCCAAACCGCCCGTCGCCCATTCTGGCAGCTCCAGATGAAACAACTTGGCGATCATCATCATACCCAGCGCCATAATCGCCCAGTGCGCGCCATTTTCCAGATATTTATATTTACTGAGCATGCCCGTCCGCAGCAAATACACCGTCAGCGACCGCACCCAAATTGCGCCGGCGCCCAGGCCCGCCACGATCAGCAGCACGCTACTGGTGATAGCAAACGCGCCGATGACGCCGTCGAAGCTGAAACTAGCGTCCAGCACCTCCAGATAGAGCAGGCTAGCGAAGGCTGCCCAGCCGGTCTTGACCTTGACCGACTTAGCGTCGTCCTCGTGAAAGAATGAGCCGAACAATTCCAGCCCGATGTGCAGTATAATTCCCAGTACCGACGAGATCAGCACCAGCGCCCGATGCGGCGGCTCAACCGTGAAAT
>NZ_PQNZ01000022.1:0-11174 GCF_004138385.1 Candidatus Nanosynsacchari sp. TM7_ANC_38.39_G1_1
TGTTTGGCGGCAAGATAGAAAAATTTGCTCGCCGCACCAATTTTGATCAGTTTGAAAGCGTCAATCGTTTACGCGATATCATGCGTCGTTATGGTATAGCGCACGAGCTAATGCGCCAAGGTGCTACTGGTGATAGCTTGGTGCAGATCGGCGAATCGATGCCGTTTACGCTGGTTGAGCAGTAGATTTGGGTGTCATCTCGTGGCTTTGCTATACTATAGTTATGGCGCAAACATTTTTCTTCTACGACCTGGAAACCAGCGGGTTAAATCCGCGGCAAGACCGAATCATGCAGTTTGCGGGGCAGCGGACGGACATGAATCTCGAACCGATTGATGAGCCGTATAACCTGCTGGTGACATTAAATGATGATACCTTGCCGAGTCCTGACGCGCTGATGGTAACTGGTATCACGCCGCAAAAAACGGTCGAGGAAGGCTACACTGAGGCACAGTTTGCCCGGATGCTGAGTGAGGAAATTTTTACGCCTGAGACCATTGCGGTTGGCTTTAATAATATTCGGTTTGACGACGAATTTATTCGTCATTTGTTGTGGCGCAATTTTCATGATCCGTACGAGTGGAGCTGGAAAGACGGTCGCTCGCGTTGGGATTTGCTGGATGTGGTGCGATTGACGCGGGCGCTCAGGCCGGAAGGAATCAATTGGCCGCTTGATGATAAGGGTGGGCCAAGCAACCGCCTGGAACTAATAACTAGCGCCAATGGTATAGCTCACGAAAATGCTCACGATGCTTTGGCGGACGTGACGGCGTTGATTGCCGTGACGAAATTGATTAAGCAAAAGCAGCCACAACTGTATGATTATTTACTGAAAATGCGTGACAAAAAAGTAGTCCAGCAACTGGTCAATGTGGACGATAAAAAGCCGTTTGTTTACGCTAGCGGGCGTTATGATAAAGAATTTGCCAAAACCACGGTAGCCTTTTCACTGACGACCAGTCGAAACGGTGGCGTGGTTGTCTATGATCTGCGCTATGATCCGACGCCGTTTGTTGGGCTGAGTGTGGAGGAATTGTCGGCAAAGCTATTTGCTTCGTGGGAGGAGCGGCAGGCTGAGGATTTCGTTAAATTACCTGTCAAAGAATTACAGTACAATCGTTGTCCGGCGGTAGCGCCGCTGGGTGTGTTAGAGCAGGGCGATGGCTGGCAGAAGATTTCGCTTGATCTAAAGACAGTGCAGAAACATCAAAATATTTTACTGAATCACCCGGACTTTGCCGAAAAATTACGGACTATTTTTGAAAACAAGCCAGCCTTCAAGAAATTGCCTGATCCAGAAGCGCAATTGTATGATGGCTTTTTGAACGACCGTGATCGTATCCGTGTCGAAGCGGTGCGCAATGCCGATGAACGCGAGCTGGCTGATTTTCATCCAGAATTTCAGGACGAACGTTTAGCGCCGCTATTGCTGCACTACAAAGCACGCAACTTTCCGCGTTCGCTCAGTGAAGACGATTTGGCGCAGTGGGAAACCTGGCGGGCTCAGCGCCTGCAGGTGCAGTTACCAGGGTTTATGACGGCTTTGCATCGTTTAGCGCCGACAGCAACTGACGAACAGCAGTTTATTTTGCAAGAATTGCAATTGTGGGCTGAGTCTACATTACCAGCTAGCGATTAGATTTTTCGCGTGCCAGCCACTATTCTTTTGGAGGTAAAGGACGTTGAACAGCATTTTCTATGTAGGTGAATATGTTTATGACTATCATTGCGTATAGTAATAACATAACCCAGTATGGTACTGATATGTGCGTGCCAGGTATGGCGCCGACTAGCACGAAATTCATTAGCGAATCATAAATGTCGTGGCGCAGCAAAAATAGAGGTACACCGATAAGGCACGCCAATACAACACGAATCTTGATGCTGAGGACAGCGAATAGTTCAATTAATGCTCTCATTTGACTATACTATAGCAAATATACTATAGTATGTGCAACGATAAGCACGATACAGTTTTAGTTTATTTGGATGATATTTAAAGTGTAATACGTGCACAGATGTTTTGCGGTAATGGATTTTTTTACCGAAAAATGCTAAAATAAGTAGTCATGTCAGATAGTATCAAGATCACCGGTGCACGCCAGAATAACTTAAAAAACGTGAGTTTGGAAATTCCACGCGATAGGTTTGTGGTGGTAACAGGACTTAGCGGCAGCGGTAAATCAAGCCTGGTTTTCGATACTATCTATGCCGAAGGACAACGGCGCTATGTTGAAAGCTTGAGCAGTTATGCGCGGCAATTCTTGGGCATCATGGACAAGCCAGATGTTGACTCAATTGATGGATTGAGCCCGGCAATTTCAATAGATCAAAAATCAACCAGTCGTAATCCGCGTTCAACGGTTGCCACGGTAACAGAAATTTACGACTATTTACGCTTGTTGTTCGCGCGTGTTGGCGTACCTCATTGTCCGGCACTTTTGCCAGATGGTAAGCGCTGCGGCAAGCCGGTACAACGACGAACAGCACAATCAATTATTGATGAAATCATGAAATTACCTGAAGGCGCAAAATTAATGATCCTGGCGCCGATTGTTAACCAGAAAAAAGGCGAGTTTCAGCATATTCCTGAACAGTATATGCGTAGCGGCTTTGCTCGAGCGCGAGTGGACGGCGTAATTTATGCACTAGATGAGTTTCCAGAATTACAAAAGAGTTATAAACATGATATCGAATTGGTCGTAGACCGCTTGGTGATGCGTCCAGACATGATTTCACGCGTATCACAATCAGTCGAACAATCGTTAGAATTGGCTGGCGGTATAGTCCAAGTGTTGGATGCTGATAGCGGCGAAATTTTGACTTATAGCCAGCGCTATGCTTGTGTGGATCACCCGGGCGAGGAGATTCCTGAATTGGAGCCGCGGCTATTCAGTTTTAACGCGCCGCAAGGTGCTTGTCCGGTATGTACGGGGCTGGGCACACGAATGGAGATTGATCCTAGCTTAGTTTTTAACAAAAACTTGACGATTGCTGAGGGTGCGATTCGTCCGTTTAATCGTTTCAGTGTTGATGCCTGGTATATGAAACGGCTTGAAGCGGTGGCGGCTGAACATGGTTTTAGTCTACACGTACCAGTGCGCGAACTAAGCGACGATGTGCGGAAATTATTGATGTATGGTACAGGCGAGCGAAAATATCGCGTTGAGCTAGGTAATGGCCGACACTACGATTCAACATTTGAAGGGATTATTCCAAATCTCGAGCGTCGTCACCGCGAAACTGATAGCGACTTCATGCGCAAAGATATTGAGCGATTTATGCGTGAACGCAAATGCACAGCCTGCAAAGGCGCTCGCCTCAAGCCGGTAGTCTTAGCAGTGACGGTTAGCGGCTTGTCGATTATGGATATTTGTAATCTAGACGTCGAGAACGCCTTAGATGTCTTTAGTCAGCTGAAATTTGATGATAACGAAATGAAGATCGTCAAGCTAGTGGTTAAAGAGATTAACGCTCGTCTGGGATTTATGAATAACGTAGGGTTGAATTATCTAGAACTGGGGCGAGCTGCTAACACTCTGAGTGGCGGCGAGGCACAGCGGATTCGTCTAGCGACACAGATTGGCTCTGGGCTACAAGGTGTGTTATACGTATTAGACGAGCCGTCAATTGGTTTGCATCAGCGCGACAACGATCGATTAATCAAAACACTCAAGCATTTGCGCGACCTCGGTAATACTGTATTGGTGGTTGAGCACGACGAGGAGACAATCGCTGCAGCTGATTTTTTGGTGGATGTAGGTCCAGGTGCTGGCGTGCATGGCGGCGAGATTGTAGCTGCCGGCACGCCAGCCGAGGTGGCGCAGAATCCGGCCAGTATTACCGGACGATATTTATCTGGAGCAGAAAAAATATCGGTGCCTAAGAAACGTCGTGCGGTCGAGAAAGATCGCAAACTTGTCGTTCGCGGTGCTAAGGAGAATAACCTCAAAAATATTGATGTCGAGTTTCCGTTGGGTGTAATGACACTAGTGACTGGCGTTAGCGGTAGCGGCAAATCGACACTAGTTAATGACATTGTAGCCAACGAATTGACGGCGCGTCTGCATCGAGCGCAGACTGTGCCCGGCGATCATGATAGGATTGACGGCGTCAAGCAATTAGATAAAGCTATCGTCATTGATCAGTCGGCGATAGGCCGCACGCCGCGCTCTAATCCAGCAACTTATACGGGCGTGTTCACACAGATTCGCGAACTGTTTGCTAATACCCCCGAGGCTAATATTCGCGGCTACAAAGCAGGGCGTTTTAGTTTCAATGTCAAGGGTGGTCGCTGCGAGAATTGCCAAGGCGACGGTGTGATAAAGATCGAAATGCATTTTTTGCCGGATGTATATATACAATGTCCAGAATGCCACGGAAAGCGTTACAACCGCGAAGCGCTAGAGATTAAATATAAAGATAAAACCATTAGCGATATCCTAGAAATGACGGTCGAGCAAGCCTGTGAGTTCTTTACTAATATTCCAGCTATCTCCCGCAAGCTAGAGACTATTAACGAAGTTGGCCTGGGTTATGTGAAGCTTGGGCAGCCAGCGACGACGTTCTCTGGCGGCGAGGCGCAGCGCATTAAATTGGCAGCAGAGCTATCACGTCGTTCGACTGGTAAAACACTTTATATACTCGATGAGCCAACAACTGGCTTACACACTGCTGATGTGCGCAAATTGCTCGAGATTTTACAAAAATTAGTCGATGGTGGCAACAGTATGATAATCATTGAGCATAATCTGGAAGTCATTAAATGCGCTGATTGGATTATTGATATGGGTCCAGAGGGTGGACAGGGTGGTGGCAGAGTGGTTGCTGCTGGCACGCCAGAAGACGTCGCAAACAATCCAGAAAGTCAAACTGGTAAGTACTTACAGAAGCTGTTGTAAGCTACACTTTTTCATAGTCTTTTGTAAAGATTGAAGTACAGCCTTAGGCGAAGAGAGCGGATTTGTATTATTTTTTCTGTTTGGATATCTTGGTTTTTGAGAATAAAACTTGGAGCTGTTTTTTGAGAGCCGCGCGGTTTGATGGTTTCTTGAGCGCGTGAATAATCATCGGCGAGACAGAGAGGAATACGATTATAAGCGCAGCAACCTCGATGTTAACGCCTGCTTTGGTAAGTAATTCACCGGCGTAATAACCTAGATAAACAAACAGTGATGACCACAAGAATCCGCCGATAATGTTAAAAACCAAAAATGTTCTGTAATGCATTTTGCTGGCGCCAGCAACGATTGGCGCAAAAGTTCGGACGATTGGCGCAAAACGAGCCAACACGATAGTAATTGAACCGTGCTTGTCGTAGAATTTTTCAGTTTGCTCTAAATATTTTTTCTTGAAAAAACGCGAATTTTCTTTTTCAAATAATTTGCGGCCGACCTTATGTCCAAAACTATAGCCAACACTATCGCCTAGTACGGCTGCCAAAAATATCAGGATAGCGAATAGATGAATATCAATTGGCAAAATATGCTGTTGTACCATATAAGCTGCCGTAAATAGCAAGCTGTCGCCTGGAAATATGAAGCCGATTAATAAACCTGACTCAGCAAAAACTACCAATAAGATAATTGGCACGCCGAGATGAATAATCAAATTAATAAAGGCTTCCATACTAGAGATGATTATAGCACAGATTTCTAGCACCAGCTAATGGAACAGGTTTGGGTCTAAAAATTTATTGTCGAAACGAATCGGGGATATCGTGAATTACCAGCTTGGTTAGAATCATTATCATAAACATGTTATAATAGAGAAGCAATAGTAAACCTCCGGAAAGGTATCTAACGAAAGGAAGAGAGAAATGGGAGAAAAAATTACTCTGAAGATTGCTAAGCGCGAAGTGCTTGGCAAAAAAGTTAAGACGCTACGTCGCCAAGGAATTACGCCAGGCGTGGTTTACGGTGCGGGTATGGAAGCGGTGCCGATTCAGGCTGAAGCTGGCGAAGTGCTGCGCGTCTATAAGCTAGCTGGCAAGCATACGCCCGTCCAGTTGCTAGGCAGCGAGCGGCGCATAGCGATGATTAAGGATGTTGAATCATATCCGACTAGGTCAAATGCTCTTCGCCATATTTCTTTTCACGCAGTTCGGGCTGATGAGCCGGTGATTGCCGAAGTGCCGATTCGTTTGAGCGGTACAGGAGAATCTGAGGCGGAGCGTGCCGGCTTGGTAGTGCTGCAAGCGCTTGAGAAGATCAAGGTCAAGGCTTTGCCGATGGATCTACCAGAAGTATTGGAAGCGCCGACGAGCGGTCTTGTTAAAGAAGGCGACCGCGTGACCGTGGGCGATATTGTTTTGCCGGATGGTGTTGAGCTGGTCGATAGCGACGACGGCCGCGAAGGCACGGATGACGACGATATTACGGTCAAAGATTTGGTTGTGGCAAACGTCTATGAGCCAAGTGCTCTAGCAGCTGCCAACGATGCGGCGGCCGGCGAAGCTGAGTCCGCTGATGCCGAACAAGTCGAAGTTACGGGAGAAACTGAAAAGACTGAAAAGACTGAAGCGTCGGAATAGCCTGGTCTTAGATTATCAAAAAAACACCGTCATGATTTGGCGGTGTTTTGCTATAGTCGGAAATGCTAGAAATTACTCCTCAATGAATCCGCCGGATTGCCGCGCCCACAACTTAGCGTAAACGCCGCGCTTTTTGGCGAGCAATTGATCGTGTGAACCGTCTTCGACGATGCGTCCGTTTTCCAGGACGATGATACGATCGAGCTTAGCGATGGTCGATAAACGGTGGGCGATGACAATTGATGTTCGGTTTTTCATCAACGTTTCCAGCGACTTTTGGATTAGCGCTTCTGATTCTGAGTCTAATGCCGACGTTGCCTCGTCAAGGACTAAAATTGGCGCATCTTTCAAAATCGCCCTGGCAATGGCGATGCGCTGCCGCTGTCCGCCCGAAAGTTTGACGCCGCGTTCACCGACTAGCGTGTCAAAACCGTCTTGCAGTTTGACGATGAAGTCGTAAGCGCCAGCTTTCTTGGCAGCTTTTTCAATTTCAGCATCAGTCGCGTCGGGTCGGCTGTAGGCGATATTCTCGCGGACGGAGCGGTGAAATAGCAGCGGCTCTTGCGGCACATAGGCGATTTGTTCGCGTAGACTTACCTGGGTAACTTCAGCAATATCTTGCGAGTCGATTGTGATCTTGCCCGAGTCAATATCGGCAAATCGTAGCAATAATTTGGTGAGGGTAGTTTTGCCAGACCCGCTTGATCCGACTAAGCCAATTTTTTCACCTGGCTGAATATTGAGCGAGAAATCATGAAACAGAGTGTCGCCTTGGCCTTCGTCGTGCGTAAAGGTTACGTTGTCCATGACAATGCCGCCGCGTTTAATTTTTAGTTTTTTGTCGCTGCGATCAACTAGCGTCGTTGGTGTTTTAAGAATTTCTACCATCTCGTGAGCATCGCCAATAATACGATTATAGCTGCGCATGATGCCATTCATGTTCCACAACTCGTGCGCCACGCTGCCTGTATACGTTATGATTAAGTAAACTGATGCTACTGATACTAGATTGTGCTGAGCGGCGTATACCGCAAAAGCAATTGCGCCAATTTTGATAATTGTGTTGATGGTCGAATAAACGGTACTAACTTTCAGGAAACCGCGCATCGTACCCAAGCTAGCGCTGCGCCATGAACTGACCGTTTTTGAAAAGCGCTTTTGCTCTAGCGATTCAGCGCCAGACGATTTAACCGCCAGAATATTTGAAACCATGTCGGCTAATTGGCCGCTAACTTTATTGCTGGCTTTAGCTTCTTTTTCGCTTAATTTAGCCATTGGCCTAGAGCCAAAATAGACGGCAATACTAAAAATAATTGAAAAAACAAACAGGAATAAAGCATATTGCCAAATTAATGTCGATAAAATGATTATTGATCCAGCTAAGGAGATAACTAATGGCAAAATCGACCAAAAAATTGTATCCCAAAAACGTTCGACTGCACCGTTTAGTTTGTTAGTTTGGCTGACGAGCGAACCGCCAAATTTATTAGCATGGAAAAACATTGTTTGATTGGTCAATTTACTAAAGCAGCGCGAGTGTAAATCGCGTTGCAATGCAGTCTCGAATGTCCAGACGAGATACAATACTAAGCGCCAGCCAATCACTGTTGAACACAGTTCGCTAGCGCCATATAGAACAATTAGCGTCCATAAATTGTTGGCAGTTTGCAGCTGGTTGTGCTGGATAATATTAAGCAGCTCTGCGATAACAAGCGGGCCGACAAAAATAGAAATAACAATCGTAGTAATTGCAAAAAGTATCGCTAGATTTCTGCGGCGCCTGTAGGGTACAGATACTTGCCAGAATAGGCGTAAAATTTCTTTATCGTTAATTTTATTTTTCAAAAGTATCTCCTTCTTTTGTGCAGTTTATATTGTGAGCAGTTTGATCATGGGTAAGGTGATTCAAACGCGAGATTTAGAGGAACTCTTTTGGCTCGAGTTCATAGATTAACCAATTATAAGGTATAATCTTGGTATGAGTCAAGAACAAACAGCTTCGTATGTTTTAATAACAGGCACTACTAGCGGCTTGGGCAGAGAATTTGCTCGTATATTTGCGCAAAATGGTTATAATATCGTTGCTGTTGCGCGTAACGAAGTTCTATTGCAACAGCAAAAACAGGAGTTAGAAAGCCAGTTTGGCGTTGAAATGGTTTACATAGTTAAAGATTTGAGTGCTGAGGATAGCGCTCAAGAAGTTTATGACGAGATTAAATATAAAGGCATTAATATAGACATCTTAATTAATAATGCCGGGTTTGGTTCGTTTGGTCGCTATGTTGATGTCGATTGGCAGCGCCAGAAAGGGCTCGCTAGCGTTAATATGTTGGCCGTGATGCAGTTATCGTATCTATTTGGTAAAGATATGGATCGTCGCGGTGAGGGTAAGATTGTTAATATTGCATCGATTGCCTCGTTTCAAGCTGGGCCGTACATGGCGATGTATTATGCGTCGAAAGCTTTTGTCCGCTCGTTTTCTGAAGCTTTGCATGAAGAAATGAAAAGTTCTGGCGTGTCGGTGACGGCGATTTGTCCGGGTCCGGTAGCAACTAATTTTGAGAAAAACGCTCAAATGATAAACTCAGCAATGTTCACTAGGCTTAGAGTTTATACACCAGAAGTAGTTGCCGCGAGAAGCTATCGCGCTATTATGAATAACAAAGCAGTGTATGTGGTTGGTTGGCCGAATAAACTTTTGGTGTTTTTGACGCGATTTTGTAGCTTGAAGTTTAGTAGAGTTCTCGCTAGTAAAATTAATTTAGGCAGTGGGCGAAAATAGCCTGGTCTGATCAGTAATTTAATTGTTGAAAATCATGACCGAGAAGTGTAGCGCGGTAAGTTTTGTAAAAAGCATTGTATTTTTATTGTAAATGATTTACAATAAAAATATGACACAAATAGTTAGTCGACGAATCACGAAATATACTGATAGTATACTATCGATTTTATGCCAACTGCAGCATGCTACTAATGCCGAGATTGCTAGCCGGTTGCGAGAGTTGTATTCAAATGTTAGCGATACTACGGTACATCGTATTACGCAACGTCTGCAGAGTGATGGCGTTATTGGACTGGCACCCGCGTCAAGGCAGGGCTGTTTGCGGTACGACTTTTCACCGGAATCACACGATCATTTTATATGCAGCGAGTGCGATAGTTTACAGGATATTAAAGTTCCTGATTCAGTGCGTTGCCAGATCGAGCGCCAGCTCGATGGCTGCTGTTTCGATGGTCCTTTAGTCATTACTGGAGTATGTCAACAATGTAAAAATAGAAGGAGGAATTATGGCATTAATTAGTATTACAACTAAACAAGAGTTTGAAGAAAAAGTACTAAAAAGCAAGCGTCCGGTCTTGGTCGATTTTTGGGCGCCATGGTGTCCGCCATGCCGAGCGATGGCGCCTATATTGCAGCAGATCGCTGACGAGACAGATTTTGATATTGTTAAAATTGACATTGATGCCAGTAGTGATAATAAAGAACTGGCTATGCACTACCGCGTGCAGGGCATACCAAATATGAAGATTTTTGTTGCTGGCGAGGAAGTTGCCGAGCTGATCGGTATGAAGTCAAAGCAGATGCTAATTGATGTGTTGGAAAAAGCTAGAGAAACTATTAATTAATATGCCATTACGGAATAATTATCAAAAGCTTTTCGTGCGAAGATCGCTAAGATATTTACCGCACCATATCCTAACGTTAATTATTTACAAAAGTAAGTTGCTTCGTTTTGAAAAGGCTTTAGATGCTATCGCTAAAAGGAAAATAATTAATGTAAATGATTTACTTTCATTTGATAGTTCTGAGATAAGAGAATATCAAAAACTAACGAAAGATACTCAACTTTGGCATGGCACTGGGCGTTGGCAGCACGGTAAGGACGGTATCATTGATGTGATGAAAAGTTTTTGCGATATTGCTGGCCTCAAGCCATCCCGCGATGTGTATGCAGTTTTTGGCGGCAGTGATCGGCATATCGTACATTCGGTTTCATTATGCCGGAGTCGGATGGTGGCGCGATCATATGCTGACATGCATGGTCTTGGCTGGAAAGAGAAAAATCGTTATGGTGACGCTCTGACTTGGACATCGTATTACTACAGCTTGTTTTATGCGCGACTATTTACGGTCAATGGAGTCAAAGTGTTGCGCCGTTGGAAAACTTGGCGTACATTGTCGCATGATGAAAATGGCGATAATACTTGGGGAAAGAAAGTGAATAAGCAGGCACGCGATGTGTGGGATATCTTCTGTCTGGGTAGTGATATTTTGGGTAATTATCCAATTTTAGTTGGTGTTAGGAGTCTTGATTCGCAATTAAAACTAGAAAAACCGATGAGTCACTACGAAGTACGCTCTGATAAACGAATAGGCGTTGCAAATATTTCACACATAGAAGTTCCTCGCGATAAGCAGGATGAAATGCGAGAGTTATTGCTTTCATACGGTATCGATATACCAGTGACGAGCATCGAGCTAGGCGAATGTGCCAGTGCCCAGAAGCGTTTTACTGAATTGCTTGGCTGGTAGAGAAAAGAAATTAGACTAAAGCCGACGAAGTGGATGTGATAAGATTATTAATAATATATGAAGTCGCATACTAAACCGCTTTTGTATGATCAGATCGCAGCCGATCCA
>NZ_PQNZ01000023.1:0-11090 GCF_004138385.1 Candidatus Nanosynsacchari sp. TM7_ANC_38.39_G1_1
AGGCAGAGATATTGAACATTTTCCAGTGTATTTATTAGTTGGTATTGTATTATGGAATTTCTTTACCGAGGCAACAGTACAAGGATTACAATCAATAGTTTCGCGGGGCGACTTAATTCGCAAGATTAATTTCCCGAAATTTATTATTGTTGTATCCGGCACTATTTCTGCATTTATCAATCTTATAATAAATACAATCGTTATTTTGGTGTTTTGCGTAATCAACAGTGTGTCTATATCTGCAGAGGCGTTGCTTATAATTCCTCTGATAGCTGAATTGTATATCTTTTCATTGGCGGTAGCATTTTTTCTAGCAACGCTTAACGTTAAATATCGAGACATCGGTTATCTATGGGAAATATTCTTGCAAGCAGCATTCTATGCTACTCCGGTAATATATCCGTTGCAAATGGTTGTAAAACAAATGCCGTGGGCTGCCTCATGGCTAATGCTTAATCCGGTTGCTCAAGTAGTTCAAGATGTTCGTAAGGTATTAGTGACGCAACAAACACTTCAGCTGTATGATTTGGTGTCGTTTCCGGTGATGTTGACGCCGTTTGTTGCAGTTATCATCGTAATATTGCTAGCGGTTTTTTATTTTCGATCTAACCAGCGGTACTTCGCGGAGAGTGTTTGATGTCTAAGGCAATTGTCGAGATTAGCAAACTAACGAAATCTTTCAAAATTCCGCTTGAAGCTAGTTCGGGTGTTAAACAACAGTTGATAAATATACTAAAAGGTCGCAAAGGCTATCGTGTGTTTACGCCGTTAAAAGATATAAGTTTTACTATAAACGAAGGAGACTTTTTCGGTATAGTCGGCCGCAATGGTTCAGGAAAGAGCACGCTGTTGAAAACAATCGCTGGTATTTATACGCCAAATGGCGGTAACGTTAAAGTACACGGTTCGCTAGTGCCGTTTATTGAGCTCGGCGTAGGATTTAATCCAGAGCTAACTGGCCGCGAAAACATCTTTCTTAATGGTGCGCTGCTAGGGTTTAGCCATGAAGAAATGGAATCTATGTATAGCGCGATTGTTGAGTTTGCAGAACTAGAAGACTTTATGGAAGAACGGCTTAAGAATTATTCAAGCGGTATGCAGGTCCGTTTAGCCTTTTCAATTGCAATTCGCGCTCATGCTGATATTTTGTTGCTTGATGAAGTGCTTGCGGTTGGCGATGAGGCTTTTCAAAAGAAGTGCTATTCGTACTTTGATAAGCTTAAGCGTGAAAAACGTACTGTAATTTTAGTAACTCACGATATGGCGGCAGTCGAGAGGTTTTGTACAAAAGCAGTATTTATTGAAGACGGCCACGTTAAAATGATTGGTAAACCGTATCGTATTGCGGCGGCATATAGTCGTAGTAATAGCCAGAATTATGACCGGACGACTGGATTAAACAGTGATAACGAAGGGACGGTACCGTTCAAAATAGTGTTGCGTGGTATTGATGGTAAAGAAAAGACTATGTATGATTTCGAAGAAGCTATGATGGTAGATTTGTCATGGCAGCAAAAGGGTGTTAAACATGTAGGCGTTGCAATTTTTCGTGAAAACGGCGAGTATGTTTACGGACCGAATACTTACCAAGAAAAAACTAGCGCTATCAAAGATCAATCAGCACGCTACACTGTAAAGTTAAATCTTAATGAAGGCAGGTATTTTATCAAGGCCGGTTTGATGGGGGCTAATGATACAAAGGTGATTGCTTTTATCGAGGAAGGACCGTTTTTTTCAGTCCAACGCGATTATGGACATGGCCGCTGGGGCGGTGTGACGAAGCTAGATCACACATGGAAATAAAATATGCTACAACGCTTGAAAAATATGATAAAACACAATAGAGCGCTTTACTCTTTCTTGCTGTTATTGATTTCGCCATATCGCAACTATCTTGATTCGCGTCAGCGTAAACTATACGAATTATGGCAGCGTGATTACAAGGTTGTTCGTACGAACAAAAGGCTGTATAGGCAGCCGCTAGTGTCGATTATTGTGCCGGCTTACAATACTCCAACGAAATATTTAAGGGAAATGGTTCAGTCGGTTGAATCTCAATCATACGATAATTGGGAATTGATTATTGTTGATGATGCGTCGCCTGATGCAGGCTTGAAACAAGAAATCAGCGCTATAGCAAAGACTAATGCAAAAATAAAGCCTTTTTTTCTTAAGGCCAATCGCCATATTGCCGGGGCGACAAATTACGGTATCCATAAAGCTAGCGGGGAATACGTGGCGCTACTTGACCATGACGACGTGCTGCACCCAGACGCTTTATTGCGAATTGTCGAAAAGATAAATAATTTGCCAGATGTAAAATTTATATATACTGACGAGATTAAGCTTGATGAACGCGGACGACAATATCAACCATTTTTCAAACCTGATTGGAATGCTGATTTCTTGCGGTCGGTCAACTATATTACGCACTTTGCTGTCATGCAGCGGAAACTTTTGTTAGAGTTGGAAGGTGAAAACAGCAACTACAACGGAGCTCAAGATTGGGAGCTTTTTTTGCGCATAACAAGAATACTGCAGCCACAGCAGATTGCACATGTTTCGCAAATACTTTACTATTGGCGTGTCCATAAAAATTCTACTGCACAAGGGTTGGACGCAAAACCTTATGTTATTGACGCTCAGAAGAGAGCTTTAAATGACGATATCAAGTGTCGTCAAGTCCAAGCTCAAGTTGTGCGCGATTCAACATATGGCGCTCAGTGGCGGCTAAAATATTCTACGCCGCAAAATCTTACCATAAAAAATGTATTATTTAGCGAATCAACCACTGTGGGCGATGTCATTCGCGATGAAACTGCTGATATAATAGTATTCTCAGAGACTATGATTAAAGACATTGATAATTATAGTGATATGGGCGATGTGATGCGACTTGATATCGGTGCAGTTGTTCCGTCTGTAGCTGACGAGAGCCGAGTCATAGAAAACCTTACGTCAATCTTAGATAAAAAAATAGTAGAATGCATACAGACGCTAAGCCGGCGATCCTTTACGAAACACATTTATCTAACCGCTAGATACAATCTAGGTGCGATAGATCTTCCCGTGCTATTTATTGAACGGAATAAGTTGGCTTCGATTGATGGATTAACAAGAATAACTAGCCGATTGCTAACTAAAGCTCTTTGCGATAAAGGTCTAAAAACGTTACATAATCCATATATGACAACTAAGGAGGAGTAATAATGATACGTAAAGTTAATAATCTTGTAAAGAAAAGTGTTGTAATAATTAAAGACGATGGTGCTGTCCGCTTTGTAAAACGCGCAGCAAAGTATGCGTATTATAATAAATTTCCTGATAAAAAACAGCAAGTATATAAAGATATTTTGTTTATTAACGGCTGCACTTTGCCGCATCCAGAGCGCTACCGAGTTGCTCACCAGATGGAGCAGCTAATGTCGCAGGGGTTAACTGTTGAAAGCGTTTTTTATGATAGATTATCGCTTGATCAATTGAAGTATTATCGCGGATTTGTATTTTTCCGCTGCCCAATAACTGATACGATTCGCGAGTTTATCAAGCAGGCGCATTATTTTAATAAAACCTGTTTTTTTGATATCGATGATTTGGTAATTGACCAGAAATATACTGATTCAATTAAATATGTTCAACAGATGAGTGTCGATGATAAGCAGCTCTACGACGACGGTGTTAATCGAATGCGCGAAACGCTGGAGTTGTGCGATCATGTTGTTACCACGACCGCTCAACTGCAAGAGGAACTACAGCATTACACGAAGGGTGAAGTGCTGATTAACCGCAACGTTGCATCTGATGAAATGATTAAGCTATCTAATTTAGCGCTTAAGGCGGTTAGTAAAGACAGAGATAAAGTTGTTATCGGCTATTTTAGCGGTAGCATTACCCATAATGAAGATTTCGATCTCGTTATTCCTAGTCTTATTAAAATATTCGAAAAGTATCCGCAAGTTTATCTTAAGATTGCTGGTATTCTGGATGTTCCAGACGCCCTTGATCCGTATAAAGAGCGTCTTATTACGTCAGGATTTGTTGATTGGCGAGAATTGCCAGCTGTTATGGCGGAGTGCGATATTGTTTTGGCGCCGCTGGTTGATACGATTTTTAACCGCGCAAAATCTGAGAATAAATGGGTTGAGGCGGCTCTTGTAAAGATTCCAACTATAGCCAGCAATATTGGCGCTTTTGCAGAGAAAATTCAGAATAACGAAACAGGCATACTAGTAAACAATACTGACGCAGAGTGGTTTAAAGCGCTTGACTTACTAGTATCAGACTCGGTTTTGCGCGGTAAACTTGCAGATAAAGCTCACGAGGAGATAATTCATAACTATTCGACGGTGTACACTGGCTATAACCTAGCTTCGTTTGTTAGAAAGCATTTGGCGCGAAATATCGGTTTTGTTCTGCCTTCAACTGATATTTCAGGAGGAGTAATTGTCGCCTTAAAGCATGCTGATGTGCTAAGAAGGCACGGCTGGGACGTGACGCTAATTGACGCAGTCAGTAAACACGCTCTAAAAATCGCTAAGAAAACCTATAGCTATAGATATGAGCTGCCTGGATTTAATGTCGTTGCTACGCACAAAACTAAAATGAAAGCGTTTTTCGACACGCAGGTTGCAACGTTGTGGTCAACTGTCGAGCTAGTTAAGAAGCAGCCTAATGTTCGTAATCGGCTTTATTTTGTGCAAAACTTTGAAACGGATTTTTATATACCAGGTACTGGTGAACCGCGCTTTTTAGCGAACGCTTCTTACTGCGATCAATCTGGTATACGGTATATTACGATGTCACTATGGTGTCAGAAGTGGTTGAAAGATGTCTTTCATAAAGAATCCGAGTATGTCTCAAATGGAATTGATCTTGAATTGTACCCATATCGCGAACGGGATTTTACGGGCAAAATAAAGATACTTATTGAAGGCGATAGTAAAAGTGAGTATAAAAATACTGACGAAGCTTTTCGTATCGTTGAGAGGCTTGACCCTGATAAATTTGAGATTTCGTATTTATCATACCGCAAGGAGCCAAAAGATTGGTACCGAGTCGATAGATTTTATAATCGTATTGCTCCAGAAAAAGTTGGAGAAGTGTACGCAAGCTGCGATATTTTGATTAAAACTAGTATCGTTGAGAGCTTTTCATATCCGCCACTTGAAATGATGGCGACTGGCGGCGTATCTGTTGTAGTACCAAATGGTGGCAATGTTGAATATCTGAAAGATGATTACAACTGTCTGTTTTATTGCCAAGGCGATATCGATGCGGGCGTTGCAGCTGTCGAAAAGTTACTAAACGATAAAAAACTGCGCGATAAAATCATTAAAAATGGTCAAAAAACTGCTCAAGCTTATCAGTGGAGTAGGCTTGAGCAGCGGATTGTTGATATATACAAATAGAGATTTTATTTTTCAACAAGCTTTATTCTAACAGCTTCAATGTGTGATCCTGGTTTATCGCCGGCGACCTCACCGTTCTTTTTCCACTCTTGCCAACCAATCCATGATAGGTGAGTTTGGTAGTAAATATCATATTTCTTGGCGTCGGTTTCACTGAGGGATAGTTTTATGCCATTGAGCGCTTTTGTTTGGCCAGTAGTGCCGCAGATTTGTTGTTCGGTCACAGGTATATCTGCCGACCAAGGGTCGTTAGCCGATTTTGACGAGCAGCGTATGGTGATGGTCGATCCGTCGCGTTGTGATATAGCTTTGGCAATGCGTAGTGCCTCAACGGCGAACGATCGCCCCGTTGTACCAGACATGACACCCTGAGAGACGTTCGGCATCCAGCCAACGTAGCTGACGTGAGTTGCATAGTTGAGATCATACAAATCTGGGACAGGCGTATTGGCTGGGTTGTAGAATGCACCGCTAGGTAGGGCGATTGATTTTTTTGGCACTATACGAATCTGGATGGCCTCAAGCTGTCTGGTTGCACCAGTTGATCCGGCTGGCTCGCCATTTTTTGCCCAGCCCATCCAGCCGACATACTGCGAATAAGCACGATACCAGATATCGTATGATTTTGCAAGGTCGCTAGTGAGCATAAAACGAATTGCTTCGACTGATTTGAACTGACCAGTAGTGCCTGATATTTCGTTTGCATTTTTCCAGTCTTGCCAGCCAACCCATGAGACGTGAGACGAGTAACGAAGATTGCCAGAAATGCCAGTTTTATTAATAAGAGAAGCTTTGACGGCTTCAATCCGACGGCTTTGGCCGGTAGTGCCGCTAATCATTTCATCAGTGACTGTTGGTTGCCAGCCAACCATGCCAACGTGCGAGCTAATCGAGGCTGCTAGCGGTGAAGAATCTCCCTTTGTATTAACATTTTTGAAAGCTTGGCCTGAACCTTCCGGAGCGCTAGATCCTTTGTGAACAAGCCGGATTTCTAAGGCCTCTATGTTATTTCCAGGTCCGCCCGTTATGCCGGCTGGCTCGCCATTTTTTGCCCAACCCATCCAGCCGACATAGCTGACATGCGCGCGGTAGTATAAGTCATATTTTGCAGCAAGCGATCCAGTTGGTTGAATTTTGACTACTTGAATAGGCCGGTTGAGATCGGTTGTGCCAGACTGCATACCTCCATATACAGTTGGCTGCCAACCGCGTTCCTCGCTATACGATGAATAGGTAACTTCACCGTCAATAGTGAAGGCTTGCATGGATTTGCTCTGGCCGGTAAAGCCAGTAATGCCGCGATTGTGTACTAGTCCAGTCCAGCCATAGTAGCTAATATGCGATTTGAAACTAATGATCGGGCGGCTGTATTGGGTCGAACCAAACCAGTCGTTCCAAACGCGCCAAAAGTTACGATTGCCATAAGCGCTGCAATGGTCGCCTAGTCCGTACATATTATTAAGAGCAGCCTGATTTGGCTGATACGGAGTGTAAGTATATAGTGCAGCTGTTGCCTTGCTGGCAATATATACATCTCCAGCGCCGCAGCCGCGCTGCACTACATTCCACAAAATTGAGTTAGTAGCGAACGGTTTCTTGTAGCTCCACCACGGTTTTTCCATGTTGTCGAGATACCAGCGCATTAATTGGGCTCCAGATTCGACTTGCATTGAGAAACCAGCATAATTGCGGTCGCAATTTGCGCTACCGCCGGGACCGCTGTCTGGACAATGTGAGCCCATAGCGTAAGTATATTGGCTTTGCAAAGGCCAATTATCTGTGGTGAGCGGGCCGGCCGATTCAGTAGCGATTTTAACTAAGATAACTTTCGGATTGAGGTTATTGCGTTTTGCTGCATCGTAGATTATTTGTGCTGCGCTAACAGCTCCTGCTGGTATTGAACCGCTAAAGTTATTGGCAGGAATGTAGTTGCCTGGCGAGTATTTAGGAACTTCATAATAATCTTTTAGACAGACATAAGGCGGACCTGCCCAGCCTCGCGAAGTGGCATATTGTGCGCGTGTAATATCGCCTCTGCCTTTTTCGACAGCGTGCCCAGTTCCGTATGTGTCGCAATTTGGGTTGACGCTGTTGAGGAATGCTTGGATATCAGCAACTGTCATGTCATCAGAATTAGTAAATACAAAATCGTCGACGATGTTGCCAGCGCGCCAATCGCTAGCGGTGACGGCACTCGATTGATTAGCAAAAAACACTAAACTAAAAACACCAATTGCAGCAACGGCAATGGCAGAGATAAATATTCTCGTTTTCACCATTAAATCTCCTTTGTTAAAGTTTTAGTTATAGGCTTGCCGTTGAGTGGAGTTACCGATAATGAAATAGTCCATTGGCCACTGCCGACTGAAGATACGGGTACTGAAAATCCAGCACAGGTGGAATATTCTGGCTGGTATATAATATCAGCATTCTGCGCAACCTTTTTTCCATTAGCGGCTACAGCTAGAGAGCATTTGCCTTGTGAATAACCCTGTTCTTTTAATTTTACGATAATTGTAACGTTATCCCCATCTTTATCGGCTGAGAGCTCGATTGACGAGTTGTCTGTTGGTACTGGTGCAGGTTTACTTTTCTCAACAGACTTTTCTTCGTTATCTTTTGCTGTGTTAAGGAATGATTCTTTGGTATCTTGATTGGCTTTTTCTTCAGATTTTTTTTCTTGCGACGTTGGCTCTTTACTGATATTTGGTACGGTTTCTTTGGGAAAAATTGAGATAATACCGATCTTATCAAGCGCGAAAACACTCCCGCAAATCGCGACAGCTACAGCAAGGGTAGCTACTAGGATTTGCTTTTTTGAAAGTTTTTTATTTGTAATTCTCATATTTACATTATTTTAACACAAGCAAGCATAAGTGCAAAGATTGGATCGAGTTTATTTATAAGTCCACACCGTCTCAAAAACATAAAACCCAAGCACTAAAGCTAGCCCAAAGAACATAATAAGGTTAAATACTTTTTCGTTCTTAGCCCTTACATTAATATACTTCTGCAGCCATAACCCTACCGGCACCAACATAGCTGCTGTTGCTGTAAAATATCTACCCTGAACACCATCCGCATAATACGCTCCCTCGCCAAACCTAAACGGCAATAAGGCCCATGCTGTATACATAGCATACGACACTGCACAAACAAACAATCCAATTGTCGCTAAATTATACACTGCCAATTTACTAGTACACTCTCCTAACAATTCCTGGTCTTTCTTGTTGTAATGAAGGAGAGAGAGGAAGAGGAGGGAAAATGAGGGTAGTAATATAAAAAGTGGCAACCCATATTTAAAAGCAGAGAATGCGCCAATCACGCCCCTCAGGATATCGTCGGATACGGGCAGGTTTGGGTTTAGGTAAGTATTAAATAATATCTGGATAAATTTGAGCGGATTGCTATGAAGCGGATTATGCGGTGTGCCAGTGGTGAGTAAGGGTTGTGTGTATACATGAAGCCACGCTATTAAACAAAGGCCTGCTAATATTACTGCTGCTGAGAGAACCAACCATTTTTGCGGAATAAAAGATATTTTTGATTTTTTATCTGGAACAAAGAGGCGCTTCGGCAAGAAAATGACTGGTGATAATAAGAGTATTGTTACCGACTTTGTGAGAATTAACAAGCAGGCTATAGCAATAATAAGCAACTGCTGTTGTCGAGTTAACGGGCTTTTTTGGCTAAAGAGATTTAATGTAGCAGCAATAGCGGTAAAAATTGCGATATTTGTCACACTATCTCCGGAAAGAGACGCTGCCAAATGTATCATTAGCGGAAATAGGCCGGTTGCTACGAATGTCCATTTGCCAACGCGTACCCATTTTATAATGAAGTAAAGAGTAAATGAGTAAAATATTAGATTAGCTAATCTTCCGAACATGATGGTTACTCCGAGTGAACCATGTATGAGATTTGCCAAAATGATACCAATTGTCTGCGGTAGATGCATAATTGGAGGATAGCCAGTTGCGCTGCTGCATTTCCCTGTCTCTGTATCGCTGCGGTTTATGATCTTCTTATAGCTAGTTACGAAATTATTTACATCTGCTTCTTTTGCTTTTAATACCACTTCTTTAGGTAAAGTACAGGCAACTCCTGATTCAATTTTTCCTTGGGATAACCCATAGGCTCGCATATAATGTACACCTTCGTCATTGACTGACAGCAGAGGTACGGTGGCTGCCGACAACACCCCAAAAAATAAAGACAAAGATATAAAGACGTTTTCAGGCTTTTTAATAAACGATAGAAAGCGAGGCCAATATTTTTTCATATACTAAGCAAATTATAAAGTAGAGTAGTTTATTGAGCAAACTTGCTATACTAATGACATGCAGTCGAAAAAAAAGGATTACATCTGGAACTCACTAGGCTCATTGTTACAGAGTGCGATCTCTCCAGTATTGCTAATTGTTATCACTCGACTAAACGGCATTGACGATTCTGGACTGTTTTCATTTGCAATATCACTTTCAGTGGTGTTTTGGGCGGTTTCTTTATGGGGTGGTCGGACTTATCAGGCATCTGATGTCAAGCGGGAGTTTTGCAGTGGCGGTTATGTCGCTGTGCGTTTCGTTGCATCGCTTATTGTGGCAGTTTCTGCAGTGGTGTTTTGTGTATTGAATGGATATAACGCTACTAAAACAGGCTTGATTATGATTTTGGTAGCCTTTAAAATTTTAGAATCAATTGCCGATTCGTTGTATGGTGTTTTGCAAATCCATCGTAAATTGTATATCGCTGGTATATCACTAACCATGAAAGCGATTCTTGGTTTTGGGGTATTTATAGTGGTTGATATTGTAACTAAAAATGTCATGTATGGCACGTTGGCGATATTGCTAGTCAATGCGCTCATTATCCTTCTGTACGATGTGTTATGGGTACGACGTGTTGAGGCTATTGCTATGAATAAAAAGTTCATCAAAGAATACGCCGGTCAGGCTGTCGTAATCATGAAACGTACTTCAGCGGTATTTGTTGTGATGTTTTTGACGATGTTTTCACTCAATATCCCGCGGTATTTTTTGGACAAGTCCCATCCTGACCAAATTGGTTATTTTGGAATTATGGCAATGCCAATTACGCTCCTTGGACTCTTCATATCGTTTATCATTCAGCCGAATGTCGTGAATTTGTCTGAGTTATTAGCAAAAGGAAAATTGAAGGAGTTCGCGCGAATTGTTGGTAAGATTAATCAAATAACTTTTGGGATGGGCGTACTTTCAGTTGTCCTGAGCTATTTGATTGGTGTTTGGATGCTTAACGTTATTTTTGGCATCAATATCAATAATTTCCGCCTTGATTTGACAATTATGGTTATTGGCGCGGCGGCGAACGCTTTTGTATCAATTTATGTTAATTTGCTGATAATTATGCGTCGGTTTAAGGGGCAATTTTACACACTACTACTCACGGATATTTTGGCGGTAGTGGTGTCTATGTGTTTGATTGAGCGGTTGGCGATGTTAGGTAGTGTGCTAGTTTTTATGCTAATCAGCTTTTTGCAACTAGCACTTTTGTTGGTCATCTACAAGCGGTCGCTAAAAGATGCTATAATAATTGACAAAGATAAAGGGGAATTATGAGTAAGAAATACGTAATTTTAGGAGCAGGTGGACAACTAGGTAAGGCATTGTGTACCATGTTTCCAGATGCTAAGGCATTATC
>NZ_PQNZ01000024.1:0-11047 GCF_004138385.1 Candidatus Nanosynsacchari sp. TM7_ANC_38.39_G1_1
ATAACACTATCGTACGCGAGCTAAAATTGCCCGCGAAAACCATTCGCTGCCGCATCAAAGAACATCAGCTCTAACTCTCTGCTATAATTAATGTAATGAAGCGCATCACTATGGTTAAGCACCATCCATGCACGCAGTTAGCTCATTTATACGAGCATATGTTTTTGGCGACGGCGGCCGAATTCATGTACCAGCAAGGCCAGTACCAGTTGATCGACTACATGCTAGACGGACATACTTACCCTGGCGGCATTATCATTATTAAGAGTATTTGGCACTCGGTCGATGCCACGCGGTTAGCCAACAAGATATTAACCTTGCCAACTGATTTCGGCGAAATGGACAACGAGCCGGTTTCACTAGCTCTGTACCGTTTGCTGGCCGAGGAGCCAAACCAGCTATACGTTGCCGACAGCGGCCGAATGATGCACGAATTAAGACAGCTTGACTCTCGGCCATGGCAAAACATCGATAATATCAAGCGGCTGAATAGCAGTACTAACCAAACCAGCGGTATAATTTACTCGACTAACCAGCCGTCAGCAATTCCACGCAAACTCTATATATCCTTTCAGTTAACGCAGCAATTCCGCCAGCAACGACCCGAAACGTTGCCGCTATTTTATGAATACATGCACTTTTTGAACTTATCAATCAGCCAAAAGCTTAGCCTCCAATTTGGCGCCTACACCGACGACAATCATATCAAATATCACGCCGAATACATGTCTGTCACTAATACGCTGCATCTCAGTGTACAATCGGGGCCAATCCAATTTGCTGACATTATCCGCTGCGTCCAGACCGTCGCCCGGGATTTACGCTCGCCCGATCTGAATCAACGCTTTGTCGATTATTTGCATAGCATATCTTATACTGATGAACCTTCGATAGCGCCCGACATCGACCGAATGCTGCTTGATTTGGGCATTTTGCTCGGTAGTGACGGTTGGCACGCAATTGCTACGCCAGACAACGTAAACGACGTGGCACAAGCAACACAAATCATCGCTAAGTATGGCAGTCAGAGCGAAGTGATTGAGTAATCAAAAATTTTTACTAGAATGTTTTTATCTCGGGCTTGATCAATAGTAAATGTCGTACCTCGGCTATTATTCACTCGAAAAGCTACTAGTTCGTCCGCCAAGTCAACAATCTGACAGTTGCGCGCATGAAATGATTCGGCATTGACTTCAGTGAACTCAGTGACATCGTGCACAACGCCAGGCCTACTCTGGCAAATCTTTTGTAAAAGATTTGCCGTATCAACCGCATCGTCGTAGCGGCATTTACCAGCTGCCGCTCGATCGTACAGTGCCTGGCAATACAACTCTAATTTCACCGGTAGAAATATACTAAACCGCGACGCATCCAAGCCGTTTTCATACGCCAGCCGGGCCGCCTCGTGATCAACACCAGTAGCACCGCCCGATACAATACCACTGCCCTCAGCAATCTTCTGACCAACAAATCGCTCAATATCGCGGCAAATCGCGTCATTCATTTCGCGGGTGCCAACAACCGCAAGCCAATTCATAGTATACACCTCCTATTTGTCCCATTGTGAAGCACTATCTGCGCCCATATTTTTACCTTTTTCCATTCTATTATTCAGAGACTATTCGCCAGCCTGGCCGCCTCTTTCTTCGACCCTTCCATTTAGATTATTGAGCATTTCTAAGGATTTTGGAGGAATAGGAGCAACAAGCGCGCCAGCCTCTCCAGCTTTTACGCGTTTTTCTAGATCGTCTAGCATCCTCGTGGCCGTCGGGTCATTCTCACTCTGAGTTCCTATGATAGAGCTTGGGGTCTTTTGAGCTCACCTCATCTGCTAAATTTCTGAACATAGCACGGCTTGCCGTCTTGCCAATGCCTTGTACGGCTTCTACCGAAGGATTACCATCTTCATTTTTCTCCAAACCACGATTCACTATTCCTGCTATATCCAACCCTGGCACCCCAGCTAGCTTAGCAGTCAGTGGTGTCGGCATAGGATCAATTCCTGACAGCGATGGCGCACCACTAGGATATTCAGACGGAGCCGCTGTTAACAGGTGTGGAAGTTCACTCATATTATTCTAATTTCCTTTTATATTGAATCATTTATCTTTTATGATGCCACAAAATTGTATTAATTGCAAAAATACGCCGTCGAGGCGCCTAAAAAGTATTATTTGCTTTTCTTGCCTTTAGCCGATTTGCCTTTCTCTAATTTCGCAATCTCAATAGCATACACGCCGAGTTTTTCTTTGCGCGGCGGGTAGATTTTCTGAAGAAGCCGAAGCGCTTCCGCTCTATCTTTAGCTTGCGGCACAATTTGTTGCCAGTCCTCAGCTGCCAGCATCTTAGCAAAATTATCGTAGGTACGAATCGACTTAATCCGTACCGCGCCAGACTCATGACTGGTTTCTAGCTGCAATAGCTCGCCAGCCCGTAAGCGCTTAATACTGCCATAGCCAACGCGAACCTCCAGGGTTTTACGACCCGACATGATAGCGTCGTAATATGGCTTTTTAATCCTCATTTTTCGGGCGGGCGCAGCCTGACGATACTTAATATTACGAGCAAGCATGGCTTGGCCGCTAGACTGTGTTTTTCGGCGGCACCCCTTATGCAGCCGCGATTTGGCGATTTTGCTGCCAGAAACGGCACTCCTAAACGGTCTCGTGGATATCTTTACTTTACATGCAGTCACAATAGACCATTATAACAGATCTCCACCTAACTAAGCCGAAAATGAAAAACGTCTGATAGTACGCAACTACTAAATACTATTTCTCATACACCCGCAGGTACATGCCGTACAATTCTTTCTTGTACTTCTTAACGGCTTTGTCTTCTGGAGATATTAATTCGTGGCCAGCGCCGATATAAGCTGGCGTCGTTTCGTAAGTAAATTCGGCGCCGCTAGCCTTAGCCATGCCTTCGGCGATATTTAGCGCCATGTTTTTATCAATCAAATCGTCCTCGCTGCCAATTATCAAGCCGAGATGCTTCAAGCCTTCAGCTTTCAAATCATTGCGATAATTCTGCTTGATAATGACATAATTTGCCAGCGCCCGGTACGACAAATTGCCGTCAAAGAATTGATCTGGCAGCAAATGGTTGCCATAGACATTGCGCAGCAGCGCCATTTGCCACTTCGGTGCTTTAGAAGCGTCTGGTTCATAGTACGGCGAGAGCAGTAATACCCGCGAGAATAATCCGTCGCCATACTGCGCCAGCCACGTTGCCAGCGTGCCGCCGCCAGAATGGCCGATCACGCCCAGCTCGTCGCCCAGGCCGCTGACTAGCCCAGCGCTGTCACCCATGAACTTCACCAATTCGCTGGCGCGAACTTTCCCGTGGAGTTTATTGTCTTTCATACCGTGGTGCGGCACTCGCGGTACGTACACATTGTAGCCCGCCTGGTAAAACCAGTTTGCCAGCTCAACCATTCCCGAAGGTTCAGCGCTAACACCGTGAAGAATCATTACCGCTCGGGCAGTTTTCTTGCCGTGAGTCTTCAAAATCGGCCGGCAATCTGGCCGCACCTCATTATTGGCGGTATCATCGGCAATGACTTTTTGGATATCCGCCACCGATTGGCCATAATCGCGCCGCTTGATGTCGGCTTTTTGCAACTCAGCGCTGCGACTTGGCCACAGAAAAGCCCAAGCCGCAAATCCTGCTATCAGCGCAAGTATCACGCATATTACGATTAGTATTATCTTTTTGCTACTGAGCGCTACAGACATTTTTACACCTTTCATAAGCGAACTTTGCTTTTTACTGGCCGTTGATATCCAGCAAGGATTGCAGTATTGATAACCTTTATAACTTAATTATAGCATAAACCTTACAACACGCTCCTAAATAGTTATTGCATGATGCAGTAAACTGCTCTATCCTTAATTTATGAGCACTATTACCCGTCGAATCGCCGCTGCTATTCGCGCTAATGAATTAATTATCTAGGTAAACACAGTGCTAGATAAGAACCCGAAAGGCCACCAAATGACCAAAAAACTACTAGAAATCGAACGCAAACGCCAGCTAACCGGTGACGCAAAAGAATTAATCAAGCAATTGCAAGACCTCGGTTTTAAGCCAAAGAGTAGCCGCCACGAAATTGATACATATTATTCTCGTCCTGATGTCGATTTCATGCAGACGGTTGAATGCTTGCGGATTCGCCAGCGCGATGGTTTTGCTGAGGTGACATATAAGCCTGCGACGACCGCTGCGACACATACAGAGAATGATGTGATCATTAAGCCCGAGACAAACCTGCCAATTCAACCCGGGGACGCGGCAATCGCCAAACAGCTGCTCGCCAACCTCGGTATGGTGCGGCTGGTCGAGGTCAACAAATACCGGCGATCGTTTCAGTCCTCTGATTTTCCGCAGGCAACGGTGGCTATAGACGAAATCAAAGACGCTGGGACGTTCGTGGAAGTTGAGGTTTTGTCAGACGATGAGACTAGTGCCCTAGCGATGATTAGTGAAATTGAAACCAAACTCGACCTTAGTTCGGCAGAGGTCGTGACGCGACCCTATCGGGATATTTTGTATGGGGTTATACTAAAACCTTAAAACTGCTCCAAAAAGTCCAATTTCCCGCTTTCAAAATGCCGCACGTCCTCGATGCCGTATTTCATCATCACCAAGCGGTCGATGCCGCAGCCAAAGGCAAAGCCAGTGTATTCGTTCGGATCGATGTCAGCAGCCTGCAGCACATTCGGATGAATCATGCCGCAGCCCAGCAGCTCAATCCAGCCCTCACCCGAGCAAACTTTGCAATCCGGATTTTTACCTTCGCAGAATGGGCAGCTCAATGCAAATTCAAAGCTCGGCTCAGTGAACGGGAAGTAAAATGGATTGACGCGCACGTCAAGTTTCTTGCCATAATATTCCTGCAAAAACTCCTGCAAGGTGGCGATGAGGTTGCCGACATTGACTCCCTTGGCGACATACACACCTTCGACTTGATAGAACGTGTGCTCGTGCCGCGCGTCCAGGTCTTCGTTGCGGAACACCCGGTCGGGCACGATGGCAGCGATCGCCTCGCCGTTTGCCAAATTACCACGATATTTTTTCAACACGCGGTTTTGCATGGTCGAGGTGTGCGCTGGCGCGATCAAGCGGTCGCCATTAGCGTCAGTTTCCTCAGTCATGAAGGTATCATAATCATCACGCGCCGGGTGACCCTTCGGGAAATTTAGACTCTCAAACATGTGGAATTGGTCGTCAATCTCACGCGACTCTTCCGTCACAAAACCCATGCGATTGAAAATGTCAGAAATACGCTCAATCTCGGCGCTCAGCGGATGAATCGTACCCTGCTCACTCGGCAGTAATTCAGGCTGCGGTGCATTGATGTCCATCGGCGCCGTCACGTCAATTGGTGGCAAATCGACTTTATCGAGCTCCTGGCGGCGAACTTCTATGACTACTTCTAGCGATTTTTTCAGCTCGTTGACTCGCTTGCCGAAAGCGCCGCGCTCATCATTTGGCAAAGTCTTGATGTGATCATACAGCGTTTTGATTTCTGGAGCGCGCAATACTTCTTGCGGGTGGTTAGACTGAGCCGCCCGCGCTGATAAAACTTGTAAAACTTTCTCGAAATCCATTGCTAACCTACTTATTCACCTGATATACGAATAACACAAATACGCCAACTGCCATCAGTACAATAAACACCCAAGCTGGTGCTAGAGTTGTCGTAGCCTTGGTACCTTTCAAATATTCTGAGTTTTCGATTAGCTCGCCGCTAACACCCGGAACTGGCTCGCCTTCTTGCTTTGCCTTCTGCGCTGCTTTTGCCCGCAAGTCGGCAGCAATCCGTTGCTGTAGTTCGCTGCGGCTTTCTGTCTGTTCAAAATAACGTCCCATATCATCATTATAACAGATGTATACAACCCAAAATATTTTTGTGTTATACTATGTCTATATTTCAGTAAAGGAGGGAATATTCATGGCTACTAAAAAAGCCGCTTCTACCAAGAAGAAGACGACCGCCAAGAAAACGGCCGCCAGCAAGACGACTGTTCGTACAGTATCTGCCGAAAAAGTAGAAGCACCAAAGAAGGAAACTGCCGCTGCCAAACCTACGACAACTAAACGCAGCAGCGCCAAGTTACCATCAAATATCATAAATATAATCTTTGCCGAACTAATCGGTACGTTCGTATTGACGCTGGTTGCTTTGACCACATTCAAAGACGGCGGCGTTGGCGCGCTAGCTATCGGCTTCACGCTAGTAATGCTAGTGATGAGCATCGGCGCTGTCTCGGGCTCGCACGTCAACCCAGCCGTAACATTTGGTTTATGGACTATGCGCAAGCTCAAGACAATCCTGTTGCCGTTCTACTGGGGCGCCCAGTTCATCGGCGCTATGCTGGCTGTAATCGTCACCAACTGGGTTACTGGTGGCTCAATCAACTTCGGCTTTAGCGGATTTAGCAGCATGAACTGGTCGATATTCGGCATTGAGCTGGTCGGCACCGCTATCTTCCTATTCGGACTAGCAGCAGTTCTATCGCGCGAAGAAACTTGCAATACCGGCAAAGCGCTCGGCGTTGGCTTGGCACTGGCAGTCGGCATTTTGACATCTGGCTACTTGTTATCGACCGCCAAGACGCAAGCAATCGCCGATTACCAAAGCAAAGCAACATCTTCGGCTTCTAATAAAGTTGAGATTCCTCACGTCGCTTACGTTAAGGGTGCTAGCCTTAACCCGGCTGTTGCGCTAGCAATGACTGATTCGACCGAAAAGGAGCTCACTACTGGTTCAGCTGGCTCTAACGAAGTTGTCAATTCGCGCTTCTCGCTCGAGTCGCTAGTTGGCGCTTTAGCGGGCGCCGCTGTCGGTGCCAACCTCTACGTGTTGGTTGCTGGCCGGCAAAAGAAAGACTAAGTCTTAGCTTTCTTAACAAAAATATCCCGTCTATCGGCGGGATATTTTGATAGCCAAAAACCTTTACTTCTTATCAACAGATGACGGACGATCAAGCGCCAATACTTCGACAGAAGAATCGTTACCAGCGATCTTCACTACGTCTTTATCAACTTTACCGAGCTCTTTATGAGCGTTGTTATAATGATTGACTGTCGTGCCGAGACTATTGCCTAGTTTTTGCATATACTCTTCAAATTTGGCGATGTGTTGTCCGAGCTTGCCGACGCGGACTTGAATATCCTTAGCCTGCTCCTCGATTTGCAAACTGCGCAAACCTTGCAATACCGTTTGCAAATACGCCATAAAACTCGTCGGACTAGTGATAATCACGTGCTTTTCGCGAAAAGCATACTCAATCAGATCGCGCGAACTGCCACCCTGGCCAACATTATTGATCAGTAAATCATAATACAACGATTCGCTGGGAATAAACATAAATGCGAAATCCATAGTATGCTCGCTCGGACGAATATATTTACTGGTTTCGTCGATGCGCCCTTTCAGATCAGCTTTGACTTTTTGCATTAGCTGCTCGCGCTCTTTGCCGCTAGCTTCAATCATTCGGTTGTAATTTTCGAGGCTAAATTTGCTATCAACTGGCAGAATCTGACCCTTATCAAGAAAAATCACCGCATCAACCATTTCGCCGTCGCGAAACTTATACTGAGTCTGATACTGCCCTGGCGCCAAAATATTTTCGAGAACGCTCGACAAATAATATTCGCCGAAAACACCGCGCTGCTTGGGGTTTTGTAGAACATTTTGCAAGGTTTTGAGATCAGTCGCCACATCAACGACACGCTTGTTGGTCTCGTCGAGCTTGGTCAAGCGCTGCGTGACATCAGCCACCAATTTTGAACTTTCACTAAGCTGCTTTTGTACCGATTGCTGAGTTGACAGCTGCGAGCGTTCAAGCTTGTCGCTCATTGTTTGCTGCAAATTAGTGATCGAGCGCGACAATTCAACAACATCGCCCTTAATCAGCTCTACCGCCGAGTTATTTTGCACTCGCTTCAGCTGCTGCATCAGCACAAAAATAACCACGCTAGCTGCTGCGACGACTATCACTAAAATTATAAGCAAAACCATTATTTCCATATAGCTAGCATACCGCAAATAACGGTTCTGTGCCAGCTACCCAGCGATAATCAACCGAGCCGCTACAATCAGCACAATCGATACAACCAAGTAGAGTATAAACGACCGCAATCGCGCCAGCCAAGTAAACATCGCATACGTCAACGCACCAATTACCGTCATCGCCGCCATCGCCCAATACCACGGCAATAGCGCTAAATATGATTGCAGACCCCATAGAGCCGCTATCGAAGCAATAACGATAAATAACGGCCGGTAAATTCGCGCCTGCGACAGCAGTATCAATCCGCCGATTGACACCAAAGTTACCGAAAAAATTGCTACATACAGCGGTGCATTCTGGCATAAATCATTATCGCCGCGGCACATCACCGCCGACGCGACCCGGCCAACCAAAATATACAACACCGTTAGTATTGCACCAGCGAATGCTCCATAGATAGCAGCTCGAATGATATCCTTTTTGTCCATCGGAATAAACGGCTCCAGCTTCACCGCTGCAGTCTCGTTTGCGTTGTTCATAGGTTTCTCCACATTAGTCATCTTACTAAGTTATTTTACTACATTCTTGCGTTTTTTGCTAGATGCAAGCTTAGCATTAGGCCAATCCACGTACCACAACGCCCCCAAGCAAGCCACCGCCATGCCACCGACAACATCAAGCGGCGTATGCACCAGCGCTAATATTCTGCCAACGCCGACTAGCAGCGCCATAGTTAGCATAATTATAGTAATCGAGCGGCGACGCAGTGCATACCAGACCGCCAGCACCAAAAACATCGCAAAAAGCGCGTGATCCGACGGAAATCCCGGATTATTCAGATAAGCCGCCCCTGGGTTAACGCCAAGCAGCTCAAACGGACGCAACTGTTCAGGCTGATATATTAGCCCAAGGATTTTAGCAACCACATAAGACGTCAGCCCAGCCATCAGCACGCGAGAATAAATTTCATAGCGGCGCCTACTTTCAACCTTAAAAAATAGTTCATACAAAGCCAGCAATACTAACGGAATCAGCAGCCAGTCGGCGATTATCTTAACCAGCCAAGCCACCTTATCGTTGCAGCTCCTCGACTAGTTGCTGGCGGGGAATGGGCTTATTCTCACCGGTTGCCATATCCTTCACTGTCGCGAAACGGCCGCGCACTTCTTCTTCGCCAATCAAAACGACTAATGGTATACCAAGACGATCAGCATAGCGCAGCTTCTTTTTTAACGGCACCGATTCGGTATTGAGGATTGTCGCTACGCCAGCTCGCCGCAGCTCGGCAACTATTTGCAGCGCCTCGCCGAATTGTGCATCATTAAAGGCCGCCACCATACAGCGCGCCAACGTCTGGCGATGGCTAGACACGACGCCTGCCTCGCGCAGTTTGTAGAATAAGCGCGACAGACCAATCGACACGCCAACTCCCGGTAGACGCGTCCGCGTATAGTTCTCGGCCAAGTTATCGTAGCGTCCGCCCGAGCAAACACTACCGACTTCTGGATAATCATCAAGCGTCGTTTCGTAGACTACGCCAGTATAATAATCCAGTCCGCGCGCAATCCGTAGGTCTAACTGAATACGCTGCTCTGGCAAGCCCATGTTTCGCAGCATCGCCAGCAACTCACGTAATTTTGCCGTGCCAAGTGCGAAATCATCAGAATTGATCTCGTTTTTCATTGACTCTAGCTGCGATAAAATCTCGTCGTTGCTACCGCTAATTTCTGTGAAAGCAACTACTTGCAAGACTTGCTTTTCACTAAGACCCAACTCGCGTAATTCCGCCATAAAATCTTGACGTGATATTTTCTCGATTTTATCGACTACTCGTAGTACATCCGCCGATACATCGGCCAAACCAATTCCAGCGAAAAAGCCATTCAATACCAAACGATTATTGATGTGAATCGTGAACTCGCCGAAAGCAAACTGCTCGAAAATGTCATTAATTACCGCCGGAAACTCCGCATCGGCCGCCACGCTTTCTGAGCCAATCACATCAATGTCGCACTGGTAGAATTCGCGGAAACGCCCGGCTTGAGCTCGCTCGGCGCGGTGCACTTTGCCGATCTGATAACGCCGGAACGGAAAAACCAGCTGGCCTTCATGTTCGGCGACGTAGCGCGCCAGCGGCACCGTTAGATCAAAACGCAAGCTCAAATCATTCTTGCCGCGCTCGAACCGATAGATCTGTTTCTCGGTTTCACCGCCGCCCTTCGCCAGCAATACCTCGCTCAGCTCAATATCTGGCGTGTCCAGCGGCGCGTAGCCATAGCGCTCATAAGTTTCGCGAATAATGTCGCGCAAACGATTAAACTCTATTTGGTCGCCTGGCAGGTATTCGCTGAAACCACTCGGAATGCGGGGAGTAGTTGTCTTCATATCATTATTTCTTGGCTGGGGTGGAGGGATTCGAACCCCCGCATGCTGGGACCAGAACCCAGTGCCTTACCACTTGGCGACACCCCATCGCGCCTACCTTAATATATCACTAGAGCGTCATTATTTCAAATCTAGCCGCCGTAGTTTAGCAGTCAAATACGCCGCAGCTGCTAGCCACACGCCGGCCAGCAGTAGACTAATCACCCCCGGCAGCGCCGCTACCGCGCCAAACAAACTAACTTTTCCCTGTCCGCCGCTCATCAGTACAACCGCGCTAATCGCCAGCCAAACGCCAGGCGCTAGCGATGTGCACGCACCTGATATTCGCCGCTCTAGCTTACTCAACCGCGGCATAGACAACAAAAATGGCAAAGAAATAAACTCTAGCAAAACTATAGCAATCGCGGTGATAGTGCCGTCGCCAATCCCCAGCGATTCTAGAGTTTTTGGAAATTTCTCGAACCTAAACAATTGCGCCAACATTATAATAATCGTCCAGAAACCTGCTGCCAGCGCCGCATACTGTGCGCGCTTCTTGAAAATTGTTGGCGGAAAAATACTAGCTATAAACTGTTTCATATTATTAGCATAGCATTTTTCCACACGATTTTTTATTTTTTGTCCAAAAAATGCTTGCTATT